>JAJZLW010000002.1:0-13662 GCA_021850505.1 Thermoplasmata archaeon | reverse complement strand
CGAAGGGCTGTCAAAAATGAATTTTTTAGGAATGACCATACCTGAAAAGTACGGAGGTATTGGTGCAGATGCTATTTCAACAGGAATAGTTGCAGGGGAGATCGCAAGAGCTGACCCGACGGCTTCAATTCCAGTCCTTTTTCTGGTGCACAACGCATGGTCTTATCTTATAGCAAAATACGGAACAGAATCATTGAAAGATAAGATCCTCCCTGACGCTGCCCGTGGAAAGAAACTCATAGGAATAGCATCAACTGAACCCAATTTCGGATCTGATATTGGATCGATGGTCTCGTATGCAGAAAGGAAAGGAAAGATATTTATTGCAACCGGTGAAAAATCTTATATCAGTCTTGTAAGAGACATTGCGGAGAGAGGTGGTGGATTTGTTACTGTATTGAAGACAGATCGTTCCAAGAAAACGGATGGTGTTTCACTTTTCTATATGCCCTACGACAGGACTTTTGATATCACTTATCTTGAGGAAATGGGCAGAGAGGGTTCTTCCTGGGCAGCTTTTAGATTTAAAGATATAGAGATACCGGAGGAATACATGCTTGGAAAACTAAACCAGGGTTTCAGGATAATACATGAAGGCTTTGAATTTGCCCGTGGCCTCATATCCCTTATTTCAACTGCTTCTGCGTCATCTGCTCTTGAAAATGGAATTGCCTATTTAAAGGAAAGGAAGGCGTTTGGGAAGGAGATTTCAAGGTTCCAGGGACTACAGTTCCAGCTCGCCGATCACGTGGCAAGAATTGAGGCGGCAGAAACTGTAGCGTATAAGGCGCTTTACATGTACGATCAGGAGCAGAAGTACCATAAGTTCTCGCGATTCGAGGTAAGCAAGCAGATTGCAATTGCAAAGCTCCTGAGCACTACATGGGCATTCGATGCAATTAATGACGCACTCCAGTGGCAGGGAGCCTATGGTTATTCCAAGGACTGCCCCGAAGAGTGGGCGCTAAGGGGGATAAGGTCGTTCCAGCTTGCAGAGGGATCAAGAGAGATCATGAAGGTCATAATTGCGAGGGAAACACTCGGAAAAGAATATATGTAATTTCTCATTTATTCTCTTCCCTAAACGTGTTGGTAAGATGGAACGGGTTGAGCAGGTTTTTAATGAATGCAGTTAAGTCACTCCATTCAATCTGTCTTGTTAAGAGCAGTGTGCCAGTGAAAATTACCCCCGCGCCAAACATTACTGGTATGAGTATGAAAATTCTCTCGGGACTAACAATCCTCGTAATATAGTAAAGAAATAGCGCCTCAACAGCCCCGGCAAGCAGAGGATAAAAGGTTCTGCCGGCAAATTTGATTCCGGATGTTCTGGTTAGAAAGATCCTTAGACCCAGATAATAAATTATGCTTGCAACTAAAGAGCTAACTCCTCCACCGAGGGGGCCTATAGATAGGTATCGTATTCCGAATATTTCCTGAGGTATCAGGATAAAATTCAGTATAATGTTCACAGTCATTGAAAGAATAGAAAGACTTCCGACAATTCTTGCCTTGCCCTTGGCGATCAGGGCTGAACTTGATGCCGTGACCAGAACAGTGAAAATAGCAGATACTGACAGAATTGATAATATGTCAGAATATGGTGTGAAAAGTGCGCTGAATATTCTCACTATGTAATAGCTGAGGAAAAAAGTCATTATGACAAGGGGCAGTATGAAAATGATCACAAGCCTCTCAAATTCATTTGTCGTTTGGTTCAGGTCAGAACTATCTGAAGACGAATGCAGTTTTGACAGGATGGGCAGGAAGAATACAGTAAGAGCTCCCCCAAAACTGCTTATAACTAGAGCAAGCTTCTGGTCAAGGTAAAAACCACCGGTCGCAAAGTCACCCCAGAAAAACTGGATTATTATCTTGTCTATATTCGTATTTATTGAGCCGACCACGCCGGCAATGGCAAGAGGGATGGCAATCTGGGTGTATTTTTTAATTGTTTCAAGATCAACACCTGAAAATTTCCAAGGCCTGCCGAAGCGGTATGAAAAATAAAAGTAAAAGAAGTATGACACATCGTATGATAGAGATAGCAATATTGCCGCTGAAGCATCGGAAAGATAATTTACATTTATTATTGCAACAATACCCATTACAATGAAGATTGAATTTCTAATGGCTGCGTCGGCCATCAGTGGTATTACATATTTGGCTGACGAGATTTTTGACCTGAAGTATGACTGTGGAAAACTCCCAAGACTCACGAAGAAATAATATGGTATTAAACCGATGATTACCCAGTAATCTATCGCGAATTCAAATCCCCTGTGGAGTATATCAGTCCAGAAAAACAAGGCTGCAAAAGTAACAGCAGCAAATATTGCCCCCAGAACCATTTTGATCGCAAGTATATTTGAATTAGCCTTTCCCTCGTCCATTCCACTGGAAAGAAATCTAACATAAGCTGTTGAATAACCCAGATCTGAAAGAAACGAAAAAAGGCCAACGAAACCTATCGCGAATGAAAGAATGCCCCATGAAACTGGATAAAACCTAGTAATAAAGAAAACACCAACTAGCCCGAAAAGACTGTTAAAAATGTTCTGGACTACCAATAAAGGTGTCTTAGATTTAAGCAACGGGGCAGTAATGTAAATGCAGAATTAATATTATGTCTTCTTATGTGACAGATTTCAGTTCGGTTTTAATATTTTTGGAGGACAGATGTTTATAATTACCCAATAATATTCATCTCAATAAGCATTTTTCAATGGTTGCTCTTTCTGCTTCATTATTAATTTTTGGCGTAATAAAACCGAGAGTAGAACTGTTCCTGTTAATTCAGTGGTTGTGTTGACTAATAGCACCCATGGAGAATAGCTAATTGGAGGATATAGAAAATCAAATGCATACAACCATGCTAAAAATGAGCAAGAGAACATTACAATAAGAACTAACTGGAACTTTCCAAACCTCATTTGCCACCAGAGTGGGTAGCTCAAAAGAAATATCAGGATCTCCTCCAGGAACCATGTTGCATATCCAGGCCAACCGGATGAAGGAAAACCGTATTCTGGTACCAGAAGATGAATATCACCTGAATATACAGCATAGATAAAGGCAAAAACAGCCTCATAAAAAGCCAGCCCGCAAATAGTCATCCAAATCGCATCAATTATGTTCCTACGTTTAGCCTCGGCAATAGCGAATGCTGAAACGATGCTTATTATAGTGAAGAAATAAATTCCTGCTACCGCAACTGGAAAGGAATCATAATATGTTATTTGGCTTCCAAATATTTTAATTCGAGATTCTGCTAGACCTAGACCGATAACAATACAAAAGACTAAAATTATAAACCATGGAACAAACATTAAGGCTTTCTTTTTGTCCAATATAATGTGCAATAAAGAATATTGATTAAAACGTTTCTAAGTTTTGTTTTTATCGACGTGTCAGAATTGAATGTTGAATTGCATAGAAGTCTCATTATGAAAATGAAAGGTTAAATTCACTGTGAGATAACATGACAGATGCAGTGGACTGAGAAATACAGACCTAAAAAGCTCTCGGATCTTATTATTTCCGATGACATATTTTTAAAAATCAATGAATGGATTGATTCATGGAAGTCTGGAAATCCAAGGAAAAAATCACTTCTAATATTCGGTCCACCTGGAATAGGAAAGACAACGACCGCACTGTGCATTGCCAACAATCTTAACGTTCCTGTAATAGAGATGAACGGGTCCTCTCAGAGGAACAGGGACAAGATAAGGGAAATTGCAGGCAATGCAGCATCGACAAGAGACCTAATGTCTTTTGAAGCAGAAAAGAGGTCTGTGGATAAAGTCATACTTATTGATGAAGCAGACAACATGCATGAGGGGAGAAACGCAGATGATTCAGGCGGGATAAGGGAACTGGCATCTGTCATCAGGGCATCGAGAAACCCAATAATAATAACAATGAATGAATACTACGATTTCAGAAGAAAGCAGGGTGCCGACCTAGTTTTAGGGCTGTCTGAAATAATAGAGTTCAAGCAATATCTCAGGAGAAATGACAATAATGCAAAAAATTTCAGGATAAGTTTATTCAAAAGAATCAGGCAGATTCTTGAACTGGAAAACCGAACTGTAAGGGCTGAGGTCCTGAATGAAATATTTGATCGTGATGGCATTGACATAAGGGCCATTTTGAATGATGTTGAGGCTGCAAGTGTTCAGGAAAATGCTTTACCTTCCGCAGAAAGAGATCAGATCACGTCAATCTTTAAAGCACTCGAGAATGTATTAGTATTAAGGGATCCAGACCTTTCTCTTCAGTCTATTGTTGATCTAGATGTGACGCCGGACATGTTCCAACTCTGGATAGATAATAACCTCTCAGGTGCTGCAAAGGATATTGAAGATCTCGATGAATCATATAATATTCTTTCAATTGCAGATTTATATGCTAATTTGGTTATAAGGAAGCAGCATTTCGCATTTTTATCGTATTCACAGGAGATTGCATCTCTGATTGGATCATCGATAACAAGATCGGAAAAACATTTCCTGAAGTTTCAATTTCCAGGATATCTAGGCAAAATGTCATCTATGAAAGATTCCAGGAATGCAAGGAGATCCGCCCTAAACAAACTGGCAAGGTATACACATGCATCAGACTCAACAGTTTCAGACCAGAAATGGTTTTTTCAGGAACTAGCAAGAACCTCTGGCCAGGTTTTTGAGGAAGTTGCAACGAGACTTCAACTCTCGGATCTTGAAGTTCAAACTTTATCCGGCCTGGAGCTTCGGTATGTTAAGAAGTGATTTGCATTTCTTTATAGTCCCGCTGACTGTGATTATCGAAACACCCGTTTTATTCTGAATATACTGACATATAACGTCCTTCTGGAATTGATCGGTCAATACAATGGCATTATCCCCATTTATCCACTTTAATTTGGTGCCAAATTTTCGGTATAGATCATTGACAGTTGCATTGAGATTTTCATTGTTTGCTTTCAGCAGGATGTATCGTTTCCTGATATTAGAGCCCTTCACTGACTCCAGATTGCAATTTGCGTATCTATCTTTTTGGATCGGATTGATCTTATTTTATACGTAGACATTCTCATGATTATATGAAAGTAGTGAAAGCAAAGTACCTGTACGATGGTGAGAAGGTCTTAAAAGATCAGTATGTTGGTTTTGATTCTGAGATAAAATATGTTGGCTCAAAGAAACCTGATGGTGAGATAATTGCTGAGGGTGTTGTAACCCCAGCTTTTCTGGACGGCCATAGTCACATAGGTATGGATCGAGCTGGAGAACCTTACACGGAGAGTGAGGCTAACGAACATATGGACTCAATATATCCACTCGTCAGGGCAATTGACAGCGTATACATGGATGATCATGCATTCAAGGAGTCTGTTGAGGCTGGAGTTCTATATTCCACAGTGCTCCCGGGGAGCGGAAATCCAATAGGTGGCAAAGCTGCTCTGATCAGAAATTTTGCAAACAACACAAGAGATGCCTTTGTCAAGGAAATTGGGATCAAAGCTGCGCTTGGCTATAATCCGAGAAGTACAGTCGAATGGCATGGTAAACGCCCAAACACGAGAATGGGTGCTGTTGCTCTTCTGAGGGAAAATTTCGCCAAGGCAGTTAAAGCGAAGGAACTTTTAAGGAAAAAGAAAAAGATATTGGAGGAGATTGAACCACTGACAGAAGTATTCATGGATATTCTTTCCGGAAAATACAAGATGATGATCCATCTACATAAGGAGGATGATCTTTACACTGCAATCCAGCTTTCTAAGGAATTTGGTTTCAAATTCGTTGTTAACCATGGACTCGATATATTCAGACCTGAGCCGTTTCTTGAGTTGAAGAAGAATAATATCCCATTAATTTACGGACCGCTGGACTCCCATCCTTATAAAGTTGAACTGAAGCATGAAACCTGGAGGAATTGCAGGATAGTTCATGAATCGGGTGTCAACTTTGGAATGATGAGCGACCATCCAGTGATCCTGCAGCGTAATATATTCCTGACAATGAGGCATTTTGTCAGGTTCGGAATGAGTAAGCCTGAGGCGGTATCACGATTGACAAAATCAACTGCAGAAATAATTGGTGCTGAAAAATTGGGATCGATCAGAAAGGGCTATCTGGCCTCCCTGGTGGTCTGGAACAGTGACCCATTTGAATTCACAAGCCATCCTGTAAATGTGATCGGAGAGGGAAAGACAGTATACGAAGAGTGATATTTACTGTGTAATTGCATCAACTCTTTTATCGGACTCAGCAACCATTCTGGCTGAAATGGACATTCCAAGTAACATTATCAGAGTGGCACCAACCACTGAGAATAGCCAGAATAACTTCCAGCCGTAAATTAGCGAAAAGGTTGGTATAACAAGGATTGCCAGGGAACCTAAAGTTGAACCGAGGTTATAGACGAAACCGACTCCTGTTGTCCTGTATAGCTTACTGAAGGATTCCGACATGAATGCAGGCAGTGACGAGAAGATCATTGCCTCGAAGAATGCCTGGATGGAAAAGGCAACCACCACATCTAATAAGGAATGTGAAAATGCGAACATGTCAATTATGATAGTTGCAATCAGGAATATCACAGAATAACGGAACATGTGTATAAGTCTCTTATTGGAAAATCTTGCGAAGGTCCCTCCAAGAATAACGCCAGCGATGGAGATCAGATTTATAATAGCTACCCAGAAACCGGTTGTAGGTCTTGTAAATCCATCAACCTCCTGGAAAATTGTTGGGTATAGGCTGAATGTTGCGGTGTCTATAAACAACAATCCACCGGTAATCGCCAATAGAACCAGAATGACTTTCCAGGAATCCATTACAAGTTTCAGGAGAGGAAATTTGTATATCTCTTTCTTTTTTTTGGCGGCTTCAAATACCTTTGATTCCGGCATGAAGAACCGGATTCCAAAAGCCGAAAGACCCGGGATGATAGTTGTGATGAAAAGGATCCTCCAACCGATTGTGACATAAGCTGGACCGGTCACACTGGATATTATAAAATAGACGAACCCTAGAATTGCATAGCCAACGCCAAATCCGCTCTGAACAAAAGCACCCATTAGGTTTCTCTTTTCCATCGGAACGCTTTCCATAGAGAGTGCGGTTCCCCCTCCATACTCTGCTCCTGCAAAAAGTCCCATCATGAATAAAAGAACACCCATTATGACAGGAGCAGCAGGTCCTATCTGTGCATAAGTCGGAAGAAAACCGAGTGAGAAGCTTGATAGCGAGAATATCAGGATCGTAACAACCATCATTCTCTTTCTTCCTAGCCTGTCACCTATGAAGTTGCCTAAGAAGGCAGCACCGATAGCTCTTGCTATCCCATTAACTACAAATAGAAAGAAATACACTATGTAAAGGTCACCGGGAAAGAACAAGGGTTGGATTGTGGATTCCTGGATCAAATAAGAAATTGTAACATATCCATCCATCAGCCAGCCTAGGAAAGAACCTATTACCGGAAGCATGTAGTTGCTGTTTTGTTCGGTCTCCATTGTTGCGGGTGGATAATGCTTATGTTCTTTATTCTTTTCTATTTTTTAAATATTATTCATGTTTTCTTTCAAGCTTATATCCTTCTCATCAGCACATGATCTATGGTATGATCGATGTTCTTTTCAAGTATGAGATGTGCATGGTACTTAGTAGGCGCAATGTTTTCCACCAGATTCACAGCATTTATTTCATCCCAGATCTTTCCAGCAACACTTTCCGCCTCATCGATCGAGAGCCTCGAGTATGAGTTAAAATATGATTCCTTCTTGGAGAACGCCGTTCTCATAAGAACCTTGAATCTCTCAATGAACCATTTTTTTATATATGATGGGTCCGCATCTATGTATATAGAAAAATCAAAAAAATCAGACACGAAAAACTGTGGTTCCCTTACTTCTCTTGATTGTGGTGTTTGCAGAACATTCAGACCTTCAAGTAAGAGTATGTCCGGCCTGTTCACAGTGATGAATTTATCCGGTATGATATCATATGTCAGGTGGGAGTAAACTGGAACCTTCAGGTTGCCGATACCGGATTTCAGATCGTAGAGAAATGATATCAGATTTCGTATGTTATAGCTCTCGGGAAAACCCTTTCTATTGAGTATTTTTCTTTCAATTAACATGCTGTTTGGGTATATGAAGCCATCAGTTGGAATCAGATCTACCTTTGGTGAGCCGGGCCAGGAGGAGATGAGCGTTCTCAGCAACCTTGCTGTCGTGCTTTTTCCAACAGCTACGCTCCCTGCGATTCCTATTATGAATGTTATCTTTTCATGTTCAATGCCTAGAAATTGTCTTCTGGCACGATAAAGTGCCCTGGAGGCCTTGTAATAGAGGTGAAGGAGCCTGGAAATTGGAAGGTAAATGTCAGAAACCTCATCCAGTGATATATTTTCATTTATTCCCTTAATTTCTTCAAGATCTTCTGTATTAAGGGTCAAGGGAGTAGAATTCCTGAGCTCTTTCCAGCTACTCCTGTCAAATGTGAGATAAGGTGTCTCCTTGCCCCCCTTGGAGGTAACAACCGAAACCATGGATCGATCATATCAATATACTATATATTAGATCCATCGTTGGAACAGTGATTTCAGAGGTTACAACAAATTTAGATCTCAGGGTTATCAGCATTCTTGCCAGAAATATTGGTACAAAGATGCACCACAAAGCATATTCCTCAGTAATGGTTGTTCGATTAATGGTAAAGGGTAAGAATCTGGCAATTACGCTGGTAATTCTAGTGCTTGCATCCTCTTTGTTTATCGTTATGCCTTCCGAGATAAATGCTGAGCCCTATTCCGGCTCACCTGGTGGTGTTACGAACATTACAGTTTATTTCCATAATTTGAGCAAACCTGTCACTGTGGGCAGTGAACAGAGCCTCCATATTTCTAATACCATAAATGATACAGCAAGCGAGTATTACCTTACCGGGGAAAATGTTAGTTCAACTCATTACCTGTCGCTCTCATTTATTTTGTACCCACAGCTTTCAGGGAACCTTAAGTTGAATGGTACCTCATACGTATGGTTTTATTTCGCGCAGAATGGATCTTCTCCAACTGCAGGTAAGATTAATGCCAGCTTTGTAGAGGTCGCGCCAAATGGGTCAACAACAGATCTGGGGAGCGGCCCGTCAATCACGACCTCAATCACTTCACCCGGATCAACCCCAACGCCCGTGCTTATCACCGGACCTACCGTTGATGAAACCATACCATCAAATTACAGCCTGAGGATTTATATAGAATTGATAGGCAGTACCAGCGAAATTTACAGTGCATTTTGGGGAAATGTTAAGGGAACATTCTACTATTCTAGAGCAATAATACCGGTATCTACATACTTAAACCTGCAAGACGAGAGGGTAATATCTTCAACGGGGGAATATAATGGCTCTTTGAGTACTGAAACCCAGAATAAATCCGTTACTGTGTCAGTTAATGCTACTGATCCACTCGGTGAATATGATTTTGCGAACTGGCCAGTCAACTATAATATAACGTATTCATCAAATGTCATCTTTTCCGGACAAATGCAGCCAGTTACAACGTACTCTGCATTTTCATTTTCAAGAACGTATGCATTCTCCTTCAATTATAGTGGTTTTGCTCCAGGAAATTACATAATTACAATCAATGCTACAGATAATACAGCCCACAACTATTACAATATAAACGGGGCGCTCTATGGAAGAGATGCTGTTCTCTCTTTACGGATATATATTGGAGAACCACCAATTAAAGCTAATTTCACTGTTCTTGACTCTGAACAGAGACCGCTCATGGGTGCCGGAATCTCAGTTGATTATAATAACGTTGTAATATCAACCAATATTACAAATTCACAGGGTCTTGCTAGCGCAGCTCTATCACCTGGTAATTACACCTTGATAGTAACATGGGAAGGGATAAACGTTTACAACCACAGACAGACGGTAAATAATACCTCACGCAATTTTACAATTATAACAGAAGTTTACTCTCCATCATTTGTCTTTACATCAATAGAAGGCCAAACGCTTTCAAACACAATAGTTGAAATTAAGAATCCATTAAATATAAATCTTCCATTGATTTCAACCAGTTCTAACGGTACCCTCTATTTAAATCAGTTCCCGTATGGAAAATATTATTTTGCAGTCTACTGGCATAGCAGTCTTGTATATTCGAATATCATCAATGTCAACAACAACACAAAAACTAGCATTGTAGTGAACGCATATTCCCAGGTTTTCATAGTTACTACTGCATCCGGAAACATAGTACCTGACTCTGAAGTCACAGTAGAGAACTATACATCAGGGTTAATTTTGGGTTTCAACACCACGAACAACGAGGGATCCACATCCATCCTGATACCTTATGGCACATATTCTGTTCAGGCATACTGGAAAGGGATCCTTGTTTACAATAACGCCTCTGTAAGTCTCGTGAATAATAACAGTTCCATCAGAATAATAGCCAACATATTCACAATCGAAGTTAAGGTTGTTAGCAATAATGGCAATCCACTAACCAACGCGGTCATTAAGACTACGTCTAATTCAAACGGGTTTCAGTTCTTTGCTGAAACAAATTCTAACGGCACAGCTACTTTAACTCTGGCCGCAGGCATTTACAATATATCCGCATACTATAACGGAGAATATGAACTGACACCCATATCGCAGACAATATCG
Source organism: Thermoplasmata archaeon (assembly GCA_021850505.1). Next base: position 2,977 of record JAJZLW010000002.1, on the reverse strand, counting down.
AGGAATATAAATGTGAACTCCAGTTCATCTGTTACTCTCGTTATGAATGAACTATACCCCAGCTTCTTTTCTACTGTTCTGTTCTTATTAATTACAATTATTGCAATAATTGCTCTTGCTGCAGTTATAACCATCCTGATGATGAGGAAAAAATATACTAAAAATCGCAGTCAATAGTTCAGGGCCTCTTCATCCATCACTATCTGAATAGAATAAAGATAATGGGACCTCAATTCACCTATAAAAACGGTTATATAAACATGTCCGATACAACTTTTAAATGATTAAAACCCCCAAAAGATTTGGAAGCTTCATCGGAGGAGTTGTTGTTGCCCTCATTTTGATACCGTTTTTCGCCCTGATTTCAGTTTACGCAATCATCTTTGCTGGACTTATTGCTGGTATTGTAAGCAGGGGCGTTGCGAGGGGGGTTCTATCGACTATTATAGCTGGATTTGTTCTTGTTGCAGTTGTTATAACACTTGCAGTTCTGAATGGTGATACCTTTCTTTATAACACAATGCCATACTTCACACAGTTCGCTGTCATAGAAAAGGCTGATACGCAACTGTATGTCCTAGTTCTTGATTCAACGCTTACCATAGTTGAGAAGACGATGTTCTACCTTGTCCTAATACCTGCTGTCGGCGGTCTTATCGGTGGTCTGATCAGGCCTGGATACTGATTGAAGATCCTAAAGGAAGCCCGCCTTCCCATTGTAAGAAAGTTCTGACAGTGATATCTTGTCTGACTGTCCCTCCATGAATAAAGCAGGCAATGTGGCCGAATCCCTGTAGAATTTTTCAACACCAAAGTCCTGCAGGTAGCCGTATCCGCCGTGAGACTGGATCGATTGTCTTGATGCCTTTATGGAGATCTCAACAGATCGTATCTTGACGGACAATTTTTCCGTTTCAGAAAGCGAATCCCACTTAGCAATGCATGATGAAAGATCATCAATTTCACTTTTCATCATTGAGAGAGGATAAGCAACAGGTTCATAATCCATTAACAGGTGGCCAAACGTGCTTCTAACCTTTGAATATTCCATAGCTTTACCAATCGCCCCATTTGCGATGCCCAAAGCTATTGCTGAAACTGCATTCCCCATATTTCTTATTGTAGATTCTATCATTGAACGCCCATTTTCCTTTGAAATTACGATGCACGATGAATCAGAGAATTCTACTGATGAGATTCCAAGCCCCCTGAAACCGAGAACTGGATATTTCTCCTTTATTGCAAATCCCGATGTAAAGAGGAGAAGTGCATCTGGCAGGGAGTCTGCGGAAACCAGGAGAAGATCAAGCCCTGGGCCAAGAATGTAATTCTTGATTCCTGCAGAAGATTTTCCTGAGAAACTCAGAGTTCCAAGTGATTCCTTGCTCATTGTGGACGAGGAAAGCGAAAAACCTGCTGATTTCTTGCCTGCGGCAATTTCCTTGAGTATTTCCGCAGTTTCTCCTGCTTTAACCAGCAGCGGGAAAATAATTGAGTTCTGCACCGCTATGAATAGAGAAACAGACGGTGAATAAGATGCAAATGTTCTGAGAACCTGTAAATATGCATCGTCAGGCAAAAGTGAACCGCCGTACTCTTCTGGAAACTTCAGAGCGATAAACCCCTGAGAACCCAGTTTTTCAATCAAATCCTTATCCAGACCAGTTCTTTCTATCCTTAGAGCCTGACCTTCAATAAATTTCCTGCAGAATTCATCCACCGCTGAAACAAGCATTTCCGTCTGATCTTCCGGCATTACTGAGCCACCTCCTTATTGAGAAACCTCGAAATAACAAGTTTTTCAATTTCACTTGTCCCTTCCCATATTTCAAGGATCTTTGCGTCCCTGAAGTATCTTTCAAGGTCACCCGTTATTCCTTTAAGACCTGTAATCTCAAGTGCTTTCTCAGCGCAGTAGACTGCAGTTTCTGATGCATATGCCTTGGCCATGCTCGTTATTTCGGGTTTAGGCTTGAACTGGAAAAGGTACGATGCAGCCTTGTATGTAAGCAGCTTTGCTGCTTCTATCCTTGTGGCCATTTCGGCTATCGTGAAGCTGACGTTCTCCAAATTTCTGTAACTATCAGGCATTGTCTTAAGTATTTCCATTGTGCGATCCAGACTGCCCTGAGCGACACCCAATCCCTGTGCAGCAACAAAAATCCTGCTTATGTTGAAAAACGTCATTATGTAGTAGAAGCCTTTTCCTTCCTCGCCTACAAGGTTTTCCTCAGGGACTTCGACATCATTCAGTATCAGCTCAGCAGTGTCAGTTGCCCTGACACCAAGCTTTCCTGTGAGCTTGTTTGAGGTAAACCCTTTTGAGTTTGAGTCAACCACGAGCACGCTAAGGCCGTGATGCCTCTTGTCATCGGGTTTCGACGTGCGAACCAGCATGACAAAGAAGTCAGCTATTGATCCGTTTGTAATGAACATCTTGGAACCGTTTATTACGTATTTGGAACCAATTTTCTTCGCCTCGGTCTTGATTCCAGCAACATCGCTTCCGCCACCAGGTTCAGTTACAGCGAGACCCATGATTGCCTTACCTGCATTCACCTTTGCAAGGTATTTCTCCTTCAGTGTGTCACTGCCGAAAAGCATAATTGTCTCTGCACCAAAATATGGAACAGTAACAGAGATACCCAGACCGGGATCTACCCTGCATAGTTCCTCGATTGCAACAAGACTCTTCCATGGGCTTGAAAAATCTACAATTCCCTGATCAAAGGCCTTCTTCTTCAAATCAAATGGAAACTTCTCTTCCTGATCGTACTTTCTAGCCAGTTCCTGGGTAAATTCACTTCGGGCAAAATCCTGCACCTTTTTTTTATGGTCTTCAATGTCCTGAGGCAAATCGAAATCCATTTCAATCACACCCTCTCTAATAATACGGAATACCCCTGACCACCGCCGACGCACAGCGTTGCCATTCCAAAGTCCTTCCCTTTCTCCTGCAGTGATCTCGAAAGTGTAC
>JAJZLW010000052.1:11121-17431 GCA_021850505.1 Thermoplasmata archaeon | reverse complement strand
GAGTGAGAAGAGAAGATTTTGATTCCTTTCTCACAAACAAACAGCATGAAAAGGTATTTTGCAAGACCTGCGGTTCTGAGATCACAAAATTCTACTCTGCAAAACAGATGTTCCAGCTTACAAGCAACGATAGCAGGGTGCAGGATCTTTACTTAAGGCCTGAAACTGCACAGGGTATGATGCTCGGTTTCCCTCTTTTGCTTAACTTTAACAGGGGAAAACTCCCTCTCTATGTTTCCCAGGTAGGCAAAAGCTATAGGAACGAGGTTGCACCCAGGCAGGCCCTGCTACGAATGAGGGAATTCACTCAGCTTGAACTTGAGGCCTACTATCCTCCAAATGACACAAATGATTATTACAGCATCAGCAAGGAGAAAATAACAATCAAACCCAGTGGTATGGAAGAGATGGAAATATCACCATTTGATATGATTTCCAGGGGTATTATTTCCAACAGGGCACTTGCTTTCTTCATTGGTTTTTGTTCAGATCTCCTTATATCATCCGGAATCGAAAAGTCATTGATGAGATTCAGGCAGCACGATCCGGATGAGAGAGCTCATTACTCCAGGGATTCATGGGATGCGGAGGTTAAAATCGGCGAAGAGTGGGTCGAAGTACAGGGTATAGCGGATCGCGGCAACTATGATCTGACACGGCATTCAACCTTCAGCAAGGTGGACCTGACAGTGGATACAGGAAACGGAAAAGAAGTTCCCAGAATAGTCGAACCAGCCCTTGGTGTAGACAGATTAATTTTTTCCATACTTTCAGTAAATTACCTGAGCAGAGAAAATGGAAACAAATATTTGAGGCTGCCGCCAGATATATCACCGTATTCATGCGCTATATTGCCGCTCCAGAAGAAGGATGGGATAGACGGCAGGGCAAGGGAATTCTTCGCTAAATATATCCTCAAGGACTCATATGCTTTCTATGACGAGTCGGGTTCTATTGGTAGAAGGTACGCCAGACAGGATGAAATAGGTACACCTGTATGTGTCACTTTTGATTATGACAGTCTTAAAAATCCAGAAACCGTAACCGTAAGGTTCCGCGATGACACCTCTCAGATCCGGATTGCCACTGACTTGATATTGCAGGCTGGAAATATTCTCAATCTCCCGGAAATAAAGAAGAAGTTCAATTCTTGAATTGATTAATAAGAATCAAGGATCTTTTTTAAAGCATTCAGGGAAAGCAGGGCGCATTTCTCTCTATTTGGTCCTAGATCCATGCCGATCAGACCAAGAAGATCTGTTTCTGTCATGTTTTTGATATCAGATATTTTCTTATTAAGAACATATTCAGAAAGAATTGAGGCTGAAGCCTGGCTTATGGAGCAACCCTGCCCAATGAACTTTATATCTTTCATTATTCCATTTTCTATTAGCACAGTAAAATGAACAGTATCGCCACAAAGGGGATTCATCTCTGTGATAGAAGATGATGGGTTCTGGATTACGCCATGATTCCTCGGGTTTTTATAATGATCCAGGATGAATTCCGCAGAGGTTTCATCAGTCATCTTTTCATCTCCATACTGCAATCCCTGATGCTATCCAAGAATAAATCAAGCTCGGAAATTGTGTTGTAAATATATGGCGAGGCACGCGCAGTTGCTGCAACTCCGAGGCGTCCCATCAAAGGCATGGCGCAATGATGGCCGGATCTCACTGCAATGTTTTTATGATCCATAAAAGCTGCAACATCGTGGGGATGGATTGAGTCTGATATTTTGATATTTTTTTTGATAGCGGCCTCAACAAGTGAATAGGAGATAACATCTCCTATGTTAAAACTGAACACCGCTGCTCTTTTTTCCAGATCTAAAGGACCAAAAGAGATCAGGTTGTCTATTTCATTTGCCCTTGCGAAAAGGTGCTTGATCAATCTTCTTTCATGATCCATCACATTCTCCATTCCCAGGCTTTTAAGATAATCCATAGCCGAGGATAGCCCGATTGCGCCCTCAACGTTCTGGGTGCCCGCTTCAAATTTCCAGGGAATATCATTCCATGTTGCATTCGTATAATCGACCTCTCGAATCATTTCTCCTCCTCCCAGAAACGGTCTCATTTCTGTCAAAAGATCTTCTTTACCATAAAGCACTCCAATTCCTGAAGGCCCCAGCATCTTATGCCCGGAAAAAGCAAGGAAATCGCAATCTATCTTTCCAACATCAACTTTCATATGCGGAACTGACTGGGCAGCGTCAACAACAGCAATAGTAGAATTTTCGTGACACATACTTGTAAGTTCCCTGACGTCGTTTATTGTCCCGAGGACATTTGAAACATGTGTGAAAGACGCAATCTTCGTTTCCGGCGACAGCTTACTTGCAAAATCCTCATAATCCAGCGTAAAATCTTCTTTAACCTTTGCGAAATCTATCTTTATTCCAGCTTCCTTAAGGAAATACCATGGTATAATATTGGAATGATGCTCCATTTCTGTGAGAAGGATTCTGTCGCCTTTCTTCAGTTTTCTTCCAATTGTGTATGATAAAAGGTTAATCGATTCAGTCGTATTTCTAGTATAAACAATATTGCTTGGATCCCCGCTTCCTATGAAGTCCGACACATTTTTTCTTGCAGATTCATACATTGATGTCGCTTCTTCTGATATCCTGTAGACGCCGCGGTGAACATTACTGTAAAAATTCTCGTAATAATTGACTATGGATCTTACTACAGAATCCGGCTTCTGCGTGGTCGCAGCATTGTCGAGATAAATTAGATCTGGGTTGTTTCTGAAAATAGGGAAATCCTTCCTGATTTTTTCAGGAATCAGGCTCACGGAGGATCTCCTCTGAATATCTATGGACCTTCTCTTCCATCTCAGGGTCATTGGATTTTTCAAGATTTGCAAGCAAGAAACCTTCCGTCATAAGGCTTTTTGCCAGTTTCTCCGGTATACCCCTTGATCTAAGGTAAAATATCTGCTCCTTGTCCAGGCTGCTGATGGCAGATGCATGTTTTGACTTGGTGTCGTTATTTCTTATTATCAGTCCAGGCTTGCTGTTCGCATAGCCATCCTTTGAGAGGAGGAGTATCCTGGAATCATAGAATCCAGTCGATTTTACGCTCATCTCTTCAATATCTATATTACCTCTGTGAATAGTAAGGCTCTTTCCCTTCACTACACCCCTTACCTGTATATCCGCGTTGCAAGCTTTTCCAGTCTGGAAACTGCTGTCTCTTATGTCGAAACGCTGTTCATTGTCACTGTAGCTCACGCCAAAAGTTCTAAAGTTAGATCCCTCGCCTTTCAGGTATGAAAGGTTGGAGAAAATAACCCTTGAACCACCCCTGTTAACGTGATAAAAAGTGAACTCCGAATAGTCTTCAAGGAACGACTTGACAAATGCAAGATCAGTCACGTCCGCAGACTTCTCCTGAATGTAATGATAGGATAGGTGAGATCTCTTTCCAACATGTATATAGACGGTCTTTCCCTGAATGCTCCTACCAGTGGAATAATTAATGTAAGAATCTTTGACAACGCAATTTGAATCATCGCCTACCACGACAAGATTTTTCAGCACACTGGGATTACTGGAATCCGTTAATACGACGATGTTTATTTCGAGATCCCTTAACCCTTCTGGTACGTGAATGAAATATCCGTTCTTCCAGGTTGCATTCAGAAGAAACTCTTCCCGGTCAAGGCCAAAATAGGTATATAGATAGCGCCTAAATGGATTGGAGGGTTCTGAGGCAACAGATAGAAGATCATTTACCTGAACACCCTTCTCCTTTAACTTTTCTGAAACGAATTCAATGTGGTCATTAACAAACAGGATATCTGATTCCATTTTTATATCTGGTGGAGCCGCGTAATCCTCATAATCGAGAAGAAGGTTGTTTAAATCCTCCTCATCGAGAGGTACATAATCCTTTATAGTCGGGCTTTCCTTAAATGTCCTCACAGGTGATTTCAGAAACTCCCTGAAACAGTGCGCTCTGTATTCAAAAGAAGAATCGTTGAACCTTTTCTTAATGACGTCTTCAATTAATTCCATTGGATCATCCTACTGCGCCGAGCTTATTCATCTCCAGTTTAATAAGACGGTTCATTTCAACAGCAAATTCCATTGGAATTTCTCTCATTACATCGTCAAGGAAACCAAGAACAATCATCGAAGATGCCTCATCCTCGGACAATCCCCTTGATCGTAGGTAGGTCAGTTCATCTGTTCCAATTCTTCCAACCGATGCTTCATGTGAAAATGTTGCTGTAGGGTCATATATTTCATCATGCGGAAAAGTCAGGGAAGCAGATTCATCATTGATAAGAAGAGCATCGCACTGAACCTTGCTCTTCGACTCTACTGCACCTTTGTTCACCCTGAGCAGTCCCCTGTAAATTGCCTTACCATCTTCGATGCTGATACTCTTCGCGACGATCTTTGACGTGGTATATGGAGCAAGATGAATTGCCTTCGCACCAGTATCCTTGACCGTTCCAGGGCCGGCAAGTGAAATATTCAGATTCGAGGCAGTTGCCCTTGGTCCTCTGAGATATGAGGATGGATATAGCATAGTAACTTTTGAACCGAGAGAACCTCCTACCCACTCCATGTTTGCATCCTGGTCGACCCATGACCTCTTGGTTGGCATGTTATAAACACTCTTAGACCAGTTTTGAACACTTGTGTACCTGGCTTTTGCTCCCTTCTTGACATATATTTCAACTATTGCACTGTGAAGGGAATTTTTATCGTATCTTGGGGCTGTGCAACCCTCTATGTAATGGACTTTTGATCCCTCATCAGCAACAACAATAGTATGCTCAAACTGCCCTGTCGATTCCCCGTTCATCCTGAAATATGTCTGAAGAGGCATATCTATCTGGACACCTTTTGGAACATATAGGAAAGATCCTCCGCTCCAAACAGCTCCATTCAACGCAGCAAATTTATTGTCACTTACTGGCACAGCTCTGCAGTAATAGTCCTTAACAAGATCCGGATATTTCTGAACCGCTGAATCCAGATCCAGAAAGACAACGCCCTTATCTTCCCATACCTTTTTCAGGTTATGATAGACGCCCTCGCTGTCGTACTGTGCAACGGATCCTGCAAGATATTTCTGCTCCATTTCTGGTATACCAAGTTTCTGGAAAGTTTCCTTGATCTGATCAGGGACATCCTCCCAGTTGTTTGTCTTTCTCTCGTCCGGCCTGTTATAATAAGATGTATTCTCCCAGTCAATACCTGACAGATCAGGACCCCATGTTGGTACCGGCTTTGACTCAAAAACCTCAAGAGCCTTTAACCTGAGACGCAGCATCCAATCAGGTTCTTTCTTGATCTCAGATATCTCCTCAACGACCTTTCTGTTGAGACCCTTTCCAGTTGAATAAACCGGACGGTTGACATCATGAAATTCCCAGTCCGAACTCTTCACAGTCTTTAATTCTTTTACAAGCTTCTCCAGTTCCTCTTCTCTTGAATATTCTACTACCATTTTTATGCACTCCTTATCCAGTCATACCCTTCTTCCTCGATCCTGAGCGAAATATCGTTTCCGCCCTCTTTGGCAATTTTCCCATCAACAAGAACATGGACAAATTGAGGTTCTACATTCTTCAGGATTCTCTGGTAATGTGTTATTATAAGGAATCCAACATCTTTTGAATAGAATTTCCTTATCTCATCTGCCACCATCTTCAAAGCATCCACGTCAAGTCCAGAGTCAATTTCATCCAGTACCACGAACTTTGGCCTTAATATCATCATCTGCAGTATTTCAACTCGCTTCCTTTCACCGCCGGAAAAACCTTCGTTCACTGACCTTGAGATAAAAGTCTCATCCAGGCCAACCTCATTCATGTATTTCTTGAGCAGTGCGTGAAAATCCTGAATTTTTATCTTTTCATCCGGATGAAGCTGATTGTAAGCAAGTCTAAGAAAGGTGGAAAGTTTGACACCCTGAACTGCTACTGGCGTCTGGTATGCAAGGAATAAGCCAGCTCTGGCCCTCTCCTCCGGAAGCTTGTCCGCAAGTTCAACGCCGTCTATCTTGATTGAACCATGAAGCACCTCATAATTCGGGTGACCTATTAGAACATATCCGAGAGTGCTCTTCCCGGCGCCATTTGGACCCATTAGCGCGTGTATTTCTCCACCATTAATCGTGAAAGAAACGTCCTTCAGTATTTGCTTCCCGTTTACGGAAGCAGCCAAGTTCTTTACCTCTAATTTAGTCATATTACAGTTTGATATCGATTAATCCTATTTAAACACTTTTTTGTGTTCAAAGTGACTAAACTATAAATATTTTCATGTCATAAGATGTCGTATGAG
>JAJZLW010000052.1:0-11021 GCA_021850505.1 Thermoplasmata archaeon | reverse complement strand
CAGCCAAGTTCTTTACCTCTAATTTAGTCATATTACAGTTTGATATCGATTAATCCTATTTAAACACTTTTTTGTGTTCAAAGTGACTAAACTATAAATATTTTCATGTCATAAGATGTCGTATGAGGGCGGAAACTGAAATAGAAGAAAATTATTTACAGGATCTTTTCGGTCATGTAAAGGCTCAGATCCTGACGGAACTAAGTTATTCGCCTCTTACAATGGACGAACTTTCTAGGTTACTAAATATAAACAAGAATGCTGTTAAGGAACACGCCGACAGCCTGGAGGTAAAAGGATATGTTATATCATATTTCAGGCATGCTCAAGCAGGCAGGCCAAAGAAAGTCATCGAATTATCAGAAAAGGGACTTGAACTGTTCCCGAAAAAATATTCAATCTTGGCTAACCTCATGCTTCAGGAAATTAAGAAGCAGTATGGAAATGAGGCGCTTAACAACATACTGGCGGGTGTTGCGGAAAACATGCTGAAGAGCTACGAAGTCAAGGGTCTTGACCTTGAAGGGTCAAAGAGAGACAAGAGAATGCTTCAGCTGAAATCATTTGTGGATTCTTTGAACAGGATGGGTTATTCTGCCAAGCTTGAGGTAGACGGCGACTCGATGAGAATAATAAGATATAACTGCATATTCTATGATCTTGCAAGAGAAAATTCAGGTTCAATTTGCGGAACGCTTGGCAACCAGCTTGTTAAAAAAGCAATTGGAGACAACTTTGCAATAACAGAAAAGTTCTCAACAGGTGACAAGAAGTGCGTGGTGGAACTGAAATTTTAGTTCAACCCAGAAGAGTTTATGATACACCCTCACCGGAATCATCATATATCGTTTTGATTGACAGGCTATGGCCCCGTGGGATAAAAAAGGAGTCAATTAGGATAGATATATGGGCTAAAGACCTCTCGCCCTCTGATCATCTCAGAAAGTGGTTTAGCCATGATCCTGAAAAGTGGGATAATTTCAGGGAATTATATAGAAAAGAACTCTGTGATCCTAAGAAGATAGAGATGATTGAATCTATAATGATGCACAAAGATATCACATTGTTGTATGCGTCAAAGGAGACTGTGTATAATAATGCAGAGGCATTTAAGGAAATACTGGAGCATTTTGATGAATTCAGAAATAATTGCTCAGAAAACGTGACCCGCTGAATTCTTTTTCACAATTATAAAATTACAGGTAGGATCTGTCTTCGTTGTAATTATGATATGGCATATCATTCTGAGGAGCTTTTTGAGATAGTGTGTTTTCAATGTCATATGCAGCCCCAAGGTTGCCATAGATCTTCTTAATCTTTTCCTCAACGGGCCTGTAAATTTTCAATGCTTCAATTACATGGGATTTTTCAATAAGCTTGGATTCCTCACTCACAGCTATGTCACCAGCAGCCCTTATTAACCCGCCAAGTTCCCTCAGCCTCAATGTAAGGGAATTATCCTTATGATCAATCTCCCTGGCTCGCCTCTTGCCCTCCTCAGTTATTAACTGGCAGGCAGATATCTCCATGTGGGGAATCTTTCCGTCTGAAATTATCTCCTGGGTTATAAATTGAATATATTTACCTCTATTTTCGGCGTTATCTGGAATGTTTGTATCCATGAGAACTTCATACCCGCTTCCAACAATTCTGGATCGAAGAGGACTCAATATAAACTGTAGATCGTTTATATTACATGCAGCTACAAGTATAAAATTGCAGGGTACTTTATCGACTCTTACGCTGGCACCGGCGCTCTGAGGATTTCTGCCGGTTATAGGGAAATACTTTTCCTGCATAGCAGTCAGAATATATCTCTGAATGGGACCCAGATGACTTATCTCATCTATGAACAGGACTCCCTGATGTGCTTCATGAATGGACCCAGCAACAACTCTTTCATAAGGCAGTGTACCGAGATGAGGGTGACCACCGTATGGATCGTGTCTAACGTCACCCAGCAGCTCCGTTTCACTCGCACCTGTAGCTAGAATGAAGGGATTTCTGTCTATAGGTACAATAACTTTGCTCGGACTCTTTTTTTCCTGCTTTCTCTTCTTCTCTAATGCCTTCTCATCCATAACCTTGATATTCTCTCCGGCACGCTCATAAATAACGACCTCTTCTCTGTCATTAATACGCCTCGTTGAAGTAACCCTGTCAGTATTATTCTGAACACCGAAAGCTGCTCCGAGAACATTGAAAACATCCCCAAATGGACCAGTCGTGCCAGCCTGAACTTTGGGTGAATTACAGTTTGGACACACAGTCTCTGTATACGAGGATATGAATCCGCATCTTGAACAACGATATCCAAGCCTTTCGGAAACAAAAGCAGGAGCGTCCTTGGGATCAATTAACTGTTCCTCAATCTTTGAATCTTCCTGCATCTCTTCTGAAATTTCACTTGCGGTTTTTATCTCTACAAAAGGTCTTTCCGGTCTAAGCGGATTATGCACTGCCCTGATCTCCTCTGTCGGCCTTGGGATATAAAAGGACATGGCCTGAGCAATCATTGATTTACCTACACCAGGGGGTCCGACCAGTAGAAGGTGTCTACCCTGCTTAGCAGAGACCTTGGCAAGCCGAACCGCCTCTGACTGACCGATTATCCGGTCAAGCGGAGAAGATGGAATCTTCACCTGTGAAGTATCGATCAGACCTTTAAAATCAGTATTCAGGAACGATGATCCCATTCAACTACCTTCAAATCAACCGGTTTTTTGGTTAAATTCGAGACTTTTATACCATAAATCTGTCTTATTCCATGGTCGTGTGCTGCATCCACCATTCTCTGTGAAACAACTCCGCCGGTCAATATTGCGAATGCTGAGGTAATGTTGGACAGCCCTTCATATGTCTCAGTAAGGTTAAAGGAAGCCAGCACCTCTCCAGCCTCATTAAAAACCTCTGTCAGCTTTTCTCTCTGCAGTGTTTCTAACCTTCTTTCAATAGAATCATTATTTTTTAGATCCACGGGGGTACCCGCTTTATCAACTTCAACCGGCTTTGTCATTATCTGCTGTGCCTGCGACTGTTCCTCATGTTTTGAATGGGGCTGACTGACATGATCAGGCTCCTTTCTGCTCTCCTGCGTCTTTAAAACTACCTCTTCTTTTTCCTGTGAGTTCTTCTCCTGCAATTCCTTCAATTCGCCGGTCATTCCTTTCATAGAAAGATACTGTGCAAGAGGGGTCTTGTATTTTAGTGCCTTAAATATCTGTTTATATGTGAGCTCTTCAACCTCAGTACCAGGTGGTGCTCTTGCCACAAAATCAACGTCTGCAACTTGCAGCATCTCCTTTAGTATTAGGTCACCACCCCTGTCACCATCAAGGAATACAGTAACTGTTCTTTCTTTTGATAAATCCTGAACTGTTTTTGGTATATTCGTTCCCTGAACTGCAATAGTGTTCTTGATCCCGTATTTTAGGAGATTTAAGACATCACTTCTGCCCTCAACAACTATTATTGAGTCTGAGTCCTTTATTGCTGGACCAGCTGGAAGCTTGTCTTCACCAAATGTAAGGATTTCTCCTTTTTCAACTTCTTCCCTGACTGATTGGACAATGCTTTCACTTACATTCTTCGAGCCTTGTGTCATTTTTTTGTACAGATTCTGAGCTCTTTCTACAACTTTCTGTCTCCTTTGCACTCTTACGTCCTCAACAGACTCAACTTCTAACTTCGCCTTGCACGGACCTATCCTGTCTATAGTTTCAAGAGAAGCCGCAAGAATTGATGTCTCGACCTGGTCTAAGCCAGATGGAATTAAAACAAAACCTTCCGTCCTTCCTTTCTTGCTATCTATTTCAACTTCTATTCTGCCAATTTTCCCGCCTTTCTGGAGGTCCCTTAAATCTAATTCTTCTCCAAGCAGACCTTCAGTCTGACCAAATATTGCGCCTACGACATCTGGTTTTTCAACCACCCCGTCCGCAGTTATCTTCGCTTTTACCATGTACTTTGTTAAATTTGGATCTACATTCATGTTTGTCACCTCGTAATATTACAGTGGATTGAATTGAAACATTATTTTCTCCTCTTTCTTCCACCATCGGTTTAATATGTTTAATCTCTATATAATAGATTCGCTTACAAAATTACTATTTTGAGAATAGAACTGTTTTCAATTTCCTTAAGACTCAAAATCATAAATTATGCTTTTTTTAATTTTCGCGTCTTAAATCCTTTTTCGGATTTTATCATTTAAGTACTATTCTTTACAGGATAGGATTAACATTAAATACCATATTTCCAATATGGGTAACGGTAAATTACTATGGATAATGATAAATCCTCCGGTAGTAGTGGCTCTTCTGCGATAGTTCCGCCAAAAAAAAGTAATCCGATGGCGAAATTTTATGCAGTCATTGTAGCCCTAGTAATAATAGCAGCGGCTTTTGCGGTCCTATATGCGACTAAAGCACCGGCTCCCGCAAAACCTAGTGTAAGCAGCGCGACGTTGGAAAACGTAACCCAGACGCTGTCTGTGGGTGATACTTATTCATTCACGATAGACGCAACTGGTACGTTTAATAATATAACTGTATGGTGGGGTGACGGTTCTACTACATTTTTGAAGTACGCCAACTCAACAAGTGTGAAGGTATCTCACCAGTATAACAGTCAGGGAAATTACTACATTCTCTATCAGATCAATTACCCGTCATCAACTTTCAATGGCTTGATACCTCTAAGTGTAGGTTATCCTGCAAGCAGCGACAATTTCGTCAATCTTTCTTATGCTTTCAGTGAACTTGTTGCAAACAGCTCATCTCCAGTGATTACGAACCCCGCTATATTTGGGCCCGGTGCAAACTTGACATACCAGGTGAGTTATTCTACACCAAGTAACCCAATGTACATGGTTGTCAACCTCACAGTCAATATATACAAGGGTACAACATTGATTAGTTCCACACCTTATCCTCTGGTTTATACTTCACAGAACGGTGGCGGATTTATGTTGCCTGAAGGCGTAATCAGTTTGTTACTCAGTGATCTATCTGCAGGCTATTATACAATACAGAGTTATGTCACTGTTGGAACATTGGCCACAACTACAGTGGTTGTTCCAGTGACTAATACCTCTACTGCCCACTATTCTGCTGGTCAAACTGCTTACTACAATACCACTTCCTATACACTTCCAAATGGAACATTAGTCAATACCACTCCAACCATCGGTCTTTTAAATGGCACCGAGGTGCAAAATTACAAATACACAAACCTTACATATATGACTAACACAAATGTTAGTTATTCTGCCCCGGCCACTTTCATGTATCCTAACGACACGGTCCTTGTTCTTCCAAATAATGCAAAGCTGACATTTGAAACACCAACTAACTATACGGTTGGAACTAATACAAACGTTACTTACGGTTCCAGCAGCACTGTGTATAATCTTTCAAGCAAGGGTACTTATTACGCTGCCGCTGGCAACGTAACTACTTTCAAGAATTCTACCACCCTCACCATTGAGAATGCATCTGAAGTGCAGTTATCTCTTGGAACAGGCACCCTGAACTATACAGCTGGTCAGACCCTTGAATACATGTCAGGTGCTGATGTGACATATAACGCTAACACTTCCCTTGCCTATACAAACGTGACAAACTGGGCAACATATCTTAATGCTGCTAAAGTATCACTTACATCAACGGTTGACGCCGCAACTACGGTTAACACAGGCACGGCAATTGTGGCAAACGTTTCAGCACAGACCACGGTTGCTTATACCGACGTTCCAATATTTGCAAAAGTTTCGCCGTTTGCCCAGGCAGCTTCCTCTACTTTCTTTGACGCCCTTCCAAATGCAGTTGGCGGATATACTACACTTGATCCTGCTATATCCTTCTACACGGCCAGCAATGAAATATTGGCTAACACACTGCTCCAGCTTGATCAATATAATGGAACAAGTACTACATCATTTATACCTGAACTTGCAGCTTATCTTCCAACAACCTCCAACGGGGGAATAAATACAAACACGTACAATTACACATTCCAGAATAAGTACATGGGACCAGTTAAGGTCAATGTTACGCCTGGTGAAAATTTCACATATCATATCAGGTCTGGACTAATAGACCAGTTTGGTTATACAATTTCAGCTTACGATGTATACTTTGAGATCGTGAGAGATATGCTGTTTTCAGTCTCATCACCAGGAACTGGTGGTTACCTTATAGCAGGCTATTTCTTCCCCAACTATTCAACACCAGGTTTCACACCTACTTATCAAGCAATAATGCCGAATCTGGCATACAATAATACTACGAATACCTTTACAATACACTTCTTCAGACCTATGCCGACGACCCTGGTATATCAGCTATTTGCCGCATCAGGCACTTTCGTTGAAAGCGCGCAGTGGTTGACCCTGCATGGATCCGGAATACAATTCACTCCGTCTGGATTTATGAACTATACCGCTGAGGGGAATGGAAATGACTATAATACATACGTACAGAACCACATAGATGCAAACGGTCCATACGAGATATCACTTGTTTCTCCAGCGCAGTTTGTGGTTCTGGTCGCTAACCCCAACTTCCATGGTCTACCAGACTATCCGGCTGCTCAGAGTGCAAAGACAGTTGTTATGCAATACACATCATCCGATTCAACTGCCTGGCTTGAGTTTTCATCCGGACAGGCACAGGATGTTGAGGGACTTCCACCAACCTACTGGAATCAGACCCTTGCATTGCAGAAACAGGGAAAAGTTATAATCTCATCATTCCCCACACTTTCGATATACTTCTACAACTTCAACATTAACATTGACGAATCGTTGCTCGCCACCGTGGATAAGAGTGCAAATGTTCCTGCAAACTTCTTTGAGAACCACGACGTCAGGTTGGCATGGGCATTTGCATACAACTACTCCTATTATTTTGCAGACCAGATTGGAAACACCCTTTACAATGCCACTTTCCAGGTTCCTTACGCAGGCATGCTGGTTCCTGGACTGCCGGATTCTCAGAACATATCGCAGCTGAAAGCTGTTGGGGCAAACGTACCCTACACGGATCTAGCCAAAGCATCTGCATACTGGACAGATTTCTGGAACAGTCCAATGAGAACAGCTATGGGATTAACAGGAACTTCCGCTAATCCATTATACAATGGAAAGGCTCTTGATGTTCCAATATTCGTCCTATCGGCAGATCCTGCGGATGAGGCGGGAGCTTCAACCTGGGTTTCGATGCTACAGAGCTTTATACCTGGCCTTGATGGTGGTCACCAGGATGTAATTCAGACATCAGAAGTAAACATATTCCTGACCTGGGCGGTTCCACAGGGTGACCCAATGCCGATAAGCTGGGGTGGATGGGCTCCAGATTACCCGTATCCTACCGACTATCTCTCTGCGATGTTCCTTCCATCACCTTCGTCCACATACCAGAACGCCAACAGCTGGAACGCTTCATTTGTTGCAGGCCTGACCACTAAATTATACGGTGCAAGTTCTGTGCCAGATCTTGCAGAAGCAAATGCACTTAACAACATAACTATAGCATATAACAGGGGAGTAGCGAACGAGACAAACGCAGCTGAAGCAGCTCACTGGTTCCAGAAGATGAATGAATTGAGCGTTAACATGACCATGGAGGTTTACCTTGGCCAGGCAAACCAGATATGGACATGGGATTCAATCGCAAATCTGACACAGCTCCAGAAATGGCAGGAAAATGTTATGATAGGCGGTGGTCAGGAGATAATGTATAACTACGTTGTCTACAACACCACTTCATAATTTTTACTTCTTTATTTTTTAAACCTTTACTATTTTTGATTCTTTTTTAAAAATCATATTATTTTTTTAGAATTCGTGGACTTTCATATTTATGTGATAGATGGCCTCTTCTTATTCTGTAATCTGTTAATCAATTGTTATTTCATTTGTGCCATAATTTTAAGTAAGTCTTAATCTCAAAAAATGATGCTAGTGCTACAAGTAAAACTATAACGACTATGTACAAAACAGGAATTGAGATGCTTCCAATTTTTACCCCAATTGATGGCAGGAAATAGTAATTTGGGACATAGCTTAGAATTTGTGGGATTATTATAAGGTCAAAGAACATAGAACCAACTATGTAGGATCCCCTTGCCAGGTCACCGAAGATATAAAAATAAAACTCTTTCCGGCTCATATCCTTTGAGGATCGATCATCCGGAGTTTCCGCCTTGTCTACTATTTCAATTCTGCTCATCTGTCTCGTTCATAATCGGTTCTAATATTTGTGAACTGTCCTTTTGTTTATGCTTTTCATAAATTAGACATGATACATAGTGGTCCTTGCTGTACTCCTTGAGAGTTGGAACGTCAAATTTCCTAAGGTTTATCCGGATAGTTGAATCGCCGACAAATTCATATTTAGATATTGCACGGAATCTTATTCCATTAGGCTTAGATTGCTCCTTTTTAATCAGTCTGTCCAGAAGATCAAGCACTGTGTCTTTGTTTGAAACAGCCTGTCCTAATTGAAGATCAAGGTATAATCCTGGGTTATCAATTTCGATCTTCATAACTGGTGGAAAATCTCTTGCCTCTGGATTCCTGGTTCTTTCAAACATTTCTGAAACATGAACAGAAAGATCCTGTGGTGACCATCCACAATTGATGAGAACCTCCCTGCATCTTGTGTGAAAATGACAACCAGTGGGTGGAGAGGCAGGGCTTGGCATTTCACCCTCAAGTAGGATCACTTCCTTCTTTAACCTGGGATCATGACTTGGAATAGCTGAAAGCAATGCTTTCGTATATGGATGAAGCATGTTTTTGAATATCTTTTCAGTGCTTGTAAGTTCAACTATTTTACCCAGATACATCACCGCAACCCTGTCTGACATTATTTCCACTACATTCAGATGATGAGATATGAAAAGGGAAGCGATGTTCATATCTCTCCTGATTTCACTGAGCATATTCAGTATCTGAGCTTGAACAGACACATCAAGAGCGGAGGTGGGCTCATCCAGTATCAGGAGCTTTGGTTTAATACTTATAGCCCTTGCTATACCTATTCTCTGCCTCTGTCCCCCGCTGAATTCATGGGGGAATCTGTAAAGATGGTCCTCACTGAGGCCTATCCTGTCTATTAATTCATACAATCGGTTCTCAATTTGCTGCTCATCCATGTTAGTGAGATATCGCATCGGCTCAGCTATTATGTCTTTGACCAGAAGCCTGGGATCGAGCGAGCTGAAAGGGTCCTGGAAAACAGGCTGCATCTTTGCTCTTGTTCTCTTTAGTTCAGATCTACCGATTTGAGTAAGCGAATATTTCGACCTTAAAGGTTTCAGTTCCTCAAGTAATGAATTCAGATCTTTCCTGGAGTTTACAGTCTTTTCTACATTACCCGCAGCATATGCACTTTCCTCTAGTTCTATGATCTTATGCATAAGAGGTGCGTCAAGGTCAAAATAAATATTACCTTCAGTAGCGGGAATAAGCTGCAGAATGGTCCTGCCAAGGGTTGTTTTACCGCACCCGGTTTCGCCAACAATTCCTAAAGTTTCACCACTGTTCAGTCTAAAGGTCACATCGTCAACTGCCCTTACCTTTCCAACATTTCTGAAGAGTGAAGTTATATCAAAGTATTTCTTCACATGGGAAACGTATAACAGCGGTGCTTCACTTGCATTTGTAGAATCCATTAGGCCTCAACCTCAGAAGAATATAAGAAACATGCAACTTTGTGATCACCCTCTAGATCGACAAGCTTTGGCTTTGATTCAGAACACACGGGCATAGCAAAACTGCATCGTGGATGGAACCTGCAACCCTTTGGTGGTGTTATAAGATTTGGAACATTTCCAGGGATTGTGTGAAGACTTACCCCCTCATGTGATTTAACGCTTGGTGTTGGGATTGCTCCAAGAAGACCCACGGTGTAAGGGTGCTTTGGATTGTCAAATATATCCAATACCTCCCCCTGTTCCACAATGCTCCCAGCATACATTACGGCCACCCTGTTACACATTTCTGCAATTACAGCCAAATCATGTGTTATGAACAGTATTGATGCCCCGACTATCTTATTCAAGTTTCTAAGCAGGCGCAGTATCTGGGCCTGTGTGGTTACATCCAGGGCGGTTGTCGGTTCGTCTGCAATTAATAACTTTGGATTTGATGCCAGAGCTATTGCTATCATAAGTCTCTGCTGCATTCCACCACTGAGTTCGTGTGGATAGGAGCGCAATATCCTATCAGGATCGGGAAGGCTGACAAGTGTAAGAAGTTCTTTCGCCCTCCGTGTGGCTTCTGTTTTAAATACCTTTTCTACTTTTCTCTTTGTAAATACCCTCTTCAATTCGTAAGAATGAAAACGGGCACCATATTTCTGCACGAGGCTTGTATGCTCCTCGTCTATCTTTCTCAGGGCCACTTCGTCAAGATTCTCATTCGCAGCATATCTTCGAAGATCCAGAGATTCTATCTGTTCCTTATAGCGGTAATAATCCCTTGCCTCTATCAATATTTCCTTATCTACAGACAGGAGGCCTGACTTAATCAGGGTTACGATCTCCCGTTCGGCCTCATTAGGATCAGAATAATTTTGAAAAATTGATATGATCTGAGATTCGAGGTCACTCAGCGCGTTAATTCTGCACCATGAGTTAATTATCTGTTTTATTTCAGATCTATTTCCCCCGACTTCATCGACCAACTTTTTAACATCGTCTAAAGAAAGATTAGCCCTATTAATAAGAGAATCTGCAATCTCTGCTTTATTGTGTAGTAAAATATTTTCAGTTATCTGGTCACCTGATCTCAGCACAGGGTTCAATGCAAGAGATGGCTCCTGGAAAATCATACCTGCTTTCTTTCCTCTTATCTTTGAAAGAATGAAATTGTGCCTTTTAAAGGCCCTTTTATTTCGTTTTATCTTCACATCAGTTTCAGATTTTACTTTTATCCTGGCCACCTGGTCAATGTCCGCAAATATGTTGAAACCGTCGATTAAGACTTTTCCTCCAACGACTCTCCCAGGGGGATC
>JAJZLW010000084.1 GCA_021850505.1 Thermoplasmata archaeon | reverse complement strand
TCGTTGAGGACATGATAAACATAAAGCATGAATACTACGTGAGCATCGCTCTTAACAGAGCGGAGAGAAAACCCGTCCTTATTGCAAGCCCGAGCGGTGGGGTTGAGATTGAGTCCGTTCCAGATGACAAGCTTATTAGAAAAAATATTGACCCGCTCCTTGGATATTCTTCTTTCATAACAAAGGAACTTTCTATATTTATGCAGTTTGACAAAGATCTTTCGGCGCAGTTTGATTCCATACTTCGAAGGATGTATAAGCTTTTCAATGAGTATGATTGTGAACTGGTTGAAATAAATCCGCTTGTCCTGACGGCGGAAGGTAAATTAATTGCTGCGGATTCAAAGGTTGTTGTGGACAACGATTCATTATTCAGGCACAAGGATCTTTCCCTTGAGGATCCGGAAAAGACTCCTCTTGAAAAGGAGGCTCAGGAGAAAGGATATGCTTTCGTGGAGCTGGATGGTAAAATAGGCGTCATAGCAAATGGAGCCGGCCTTACAATGGCAACCCTGGATGCATTGACGCTTCATAACGGTAAACCAAGAAATTTCCTTGATCTTGGAGGGACAGATTCCACAGAGATTGTAGTCAATGCTTTTGATCTAGTCTTAAAGGCCAAGCCGCAGGCAATTCTTGTGAACATTTTCGGGGGAGTCACTAAATGCGACACGGTTGCTGCAGGAATAGTCGAGGCCAAGAAGAAATATGATATCAGGTTACCCATGGTTGTCCGTCTTAGTGGTGTAAGGGAAGACGAAGGAAGAAAGATCCTCACCGATGATGGCATAGATGCTTATTCAGACATGATGAAGGCAATTGAGAAGGTTGTAAGTTATGTGAAGGTGAACTAAATGTCATATATAGTTGATGAAAACACAAAAGTCTTGGTACAGGGTATAACAGGCCATCAGGGTTCTTTCCACGCAGGCGAGATGGTAAAGTTCGGCACTAAAGTGGTCGCAGGCGTTTCGCCGGGAAAGAGTGGAACAAAGCACAATGGAATACCTGTTTTTGATACGGTTGCAGATGCGATGAGCACAGGTGCGAATGCCACAATGATATCTGTTCCTGCACCATATGTGAAAGATGCCGCCTACGAGGCAATAGATGCTGGAATGAAGCTCATATACATACTGACAGAGCATGTGCCCTTCCATGACACACTTGAGATATTCCATCAGACAAGCGTGAGAAACATCCGGATGCTTGGGCCAAACGGACCGGGAGTAACAAGAGTCGGAGTATGCAAGATAGGCATAATGCCAAACAACATATTCAGAAAAGGGGATGTGGCTGTTGCATCAAGAAGCGGTACCCTGACCTATGAAATTGTAAATGCTATAACAAAATCAGGAATGGGAGAAAGCACAGTTATTGGTCTTGGAGGAGACCCAGTTGTTGGGATGACATTCATCGATGCATTGAAATTATTTTATGAGGACAAGGAAACGAAGAAGATTGTACTCGTCGGTGAAATAGGCGGGAACAACGAGGAGAAGGCAGCCTCATACATAATGGAACATGGCGACAGGAACAAGAAAGTTGTTTCTTACATAACCGGCAGGAGTGCACCCAAGGGCAAAAGAATGGGTCACGCTGGTGCAATAATAGAAAGAGGAGTAGGAACAGCCGAATCAAAAATAAAAGCGTTCAATGAAGCAGGCGTGAAAGTCGCTGACTATCCTGACGATGTACCAAAGCTGCTGAAGTGATCCAGATGAAGAGGGATATAATCTCTGCATTCGATATGTCCGATGATCTGGAGGAGATCATAGATCTTTCAATATCTCTAAAGAAAAGGAGATACGATTATGAACCTGTTCTCAGGAATAATATTCTGGCAATGATATTCGAAAAACCAAGCACCAGAACAAGAATTTCGCTCGAGACAGCAATAGAGCAGCTGGGAGGACATGGAATATACCTGAATCCGAACGACATGCAGGTTGGCCGCGGAGAAACAATTGCAGATACAGCTCGCGTCCTGTCAGGATTCGCTGATTTCATATCTTACAGGGCCTTCAAGCACAGTAATGTCCTGGAACTTGCAAGGAATTCAAGAATACCCGTCATAAATGCACTCGATGATCTTGAACACCCGGTCCAGATAGTTGCAGACTTCATGACAGTGAAGGAGAACTTTGGAAAGCTTCATGGAAAGAAACTGGCTTACGTTGGCGATGGAAATAATATGGCAAATTCTCTAATAGCTGGGGCTTCAATACTTGGCGTGGATATCTCCATCGGTTCCCCAAAGGGACATGAACCCAATGCTGAAATTGTTGAGAAAGCAAAAAAAATGGCATCAGGCAACGGATCCAGCATTGAGTTATTCAACGATCCAAAAAAGGCTGTCGAGGGTGCTGATATTGTTTACACTGATGTATGGGTTTCAATGGGTGAGGAATCCCAGAAAGCTGAGAAGGAGAAACTGTTCACACCTTACCAGGTGAATGACGATCTAATGTCAGGTGCCTCCAAAAACGCAATTTTCCTTCATTGCCTCCCTGCTCACAGGGGACTTGAGGTTTCTGCATCTGTAATAGACGGCAGGCAGAGCAGGGTGTTCGAAGAAGCTGAAAACCGGCTTCATACATCAAAGGCAATACTGCTTACCCTCAAGAAGGGATAAATTAACCCCTCTATTTTTAAACCCATGTAAGACGAATTATATCCTTTATTTATAGAATTAATCAGATGGTATTAGTTATACGAATATTTATATGCTCTATAA
>JAJZLW010000078.1 GCA_021850505.1 Thermoplasmata archaeon | reverse complement strand
AAAACGCCAATCTTGGTGCAGATCCTCTGTGCTTCGTCCAGGTTGTGTGTGTTAAGCATTATAGTTCTGTTTTCTTTCTTCAGCTCAATTATGAAATCACGTATGGTCCGTGAGGCCTCAGGATCAAGATTAGCTGTCGGTTCATCCATAATAAGTATCTCCGGATCATGGATGAGCGCCCTTGCAACAGCCACCTTCTGCCTCATTCCCTTTGAATATGTTCCGACAGATTGATTTCTCTTTTCCCAAAGATCAAGCATTTTGAGATACTTTTCAATATTATCATTTACGAGCTGGTCAGGTGCTTCGTACATCTTACCATAAAATTGAAGGTTCTCAACTGCGCTTAGAGTATCGTAAAGACCAACATTGTCGGGCACCAGACCGATTATTTTTCTTGCCTTCATTGAGCCCTCAATACTGGAAATATCATACCCTCCTATCGATGCTGATCCTTCTGTTGGCGGTATCAGGCAACATAACATCCTGACTGTAGTAGTCTTACCGGCGCCATTTGGACCAAGCAATCCAAAGACTTCTCCCTTACCGACCTGGAAAGTCAGGTTGTCTACCGCAAGGGTAGAATGAAACTTTTTTGTAAGATGCTGAACGTCAATTGCGAAGCTCATTTTTCCTGACCACCTGATAACAATAGGACAGATAAACTCATACAAATGATGTGAATTGGTGGGATTGTTACCGTAAATTTTTGCCATACTTTATAATGAGTTCAAGATATCTGTTTTCGACGCCCACTCCATGCTGTGTAATTTATTTGATATTGGGAAAAACTAAGTGCTTGATTTAAATTCAATACCAGATTCAGTAAGTTCCCTGATAATGTATCTGAGGTCTTCACTGTTTTCAGATATTAATTCTGGAGGGAACGTGCCAATGCCCTCTATTCTCCCATCAATTATGAGTTTGGAAACTGCAACCGCAGGCAGACCGGTGAGCAGGCTCATTGCAGTATGGTCCCGGTTGCCCCTTGCTGTGAGCATTGATCTTTTGGAATCGTCTGCAGATCTCACTATCAATATGCATAGATCTCTTCCAGGTGTTCTGAATCTGGAGAAGATGTGTTCTGATAATTTCCTTGCGGTCGTTCCCTCAATTTCATCGTCTGAAAAATACCCAAGGTCCCGCAGTACTTTCATCTTACCCAGGTGTCCTTTTATTCTTATTGTCCTTTCCGACAGGTTTCTAATCTTGAGTGTTGAGAGCAGCGTTCTCAGTCCATCAGAAATGAAATATTCAAATTCTCCAAAACCGGGCAGAATTAGTGATCCAATTTCATCAAGAGGGTCCATTGCCATAATTTTGTAGTTTGACAGGATCTTAGCTTTTCTTGTATATTCATCTATCAGGCCTTCGACACTCCATGTAACAGAGTGAAGGAAAGGTTCTTTTGCTTCTTCGGGCAATCCACCAACTATAATTTCAATATCCTGAACGCCGGACTTGCTATATAGATTGTAAGCCAGTATATTTGATAACCCCGGCGCAAAACCGCAGTCCGGAACATAAAGAGAACCATTCGATCTTGCAAGTTTATCGAGATCATACGGGTTTTCAGGACTATATGACACATCAACGACGTTCAGCCCCCACTCCAGAAGTTTTTTTACCTGCAGATACGCAACCTGGCCGGGAAGGGCTACAACGACAAGATCGCTCTTCTTTATGATATCGGCTGATTCCATTATACTGCCGGAAATCCCCTTTACGTTTCTTAATGCATCTACCCGGCCTTTATCCGAATCAAGAGCAACTACATCATTGCCTTCAGAAAGCTTGCTGGCTATTAAAGAACCAATATTTCCCAGACCGATCACAGAAATCATGTTTACCCAATGATTGTGGATATACAATCTTTATGATCCAGACTGTTTCTGTAGAAATCTGCAATTTTTCACTCTTAAAATTTTGATATAATATTCAGGGAAACAGGATAGGATCGACCAGCACCGTATTGCCGCCAATCGATCAGGATTATTTCATTCCTGCTTCTTTTCGCAGTTATCCCTGTAATATTGTATGAACATCTGCTTTACAGATTGCGGAGATTCTTTCTTCAGCTGATCGGATATCGCCTCACACATCTGCTTCGGTGTCACTGCACGACTCCTGATTCCCTTGTATAATCCCTCTATTCCATCCTTCGGGCCGCGTGCATATGTCAGAGCCTCAGCATACTGCGCCCAGAGATCCGGATATCCACCCTTGACCTTAAGGAGATCATCGAGGGTTCTGACCGCATCCTCATGCCTTGATAATTCCATCAGAAGATTTGCCTTATCTCGTCTGTAATCAATCATTTCCTTATCTGATTCTATTGCCTTATCGAATTCATCAACAGCTTTATCGAACATTTCCATTTCTGAATAAGCGTTTGCCTTCTCCCTGTGATACTTTGCATTCTTTGGATCAAGACTGATTGCCTTGTCAAATTCGACAAGACATTCATCATACTGTCTCAATTTCATGAGGGCAGATGCCTTTTCATAATGATATGCAGGGTTCGATGGATTCAGCTTTATTGCCTCATCCAGTCTCTTGGCACCATCCTTTGTCTTACGCTGCTTTATCATCATGGTTGCGACCATGTATTGATAATCGGAATTCGATGGATCTATCTTGATTGCGGATTCGAACTCCTCCAGTGCCTGATCGTACTTGCCACGATCCTGGTATGATTTGCCGAGATTGAAGTGATATAGAGGATCATCAGGTTTGATCTTTA
>JAJZLW010000012.1 GCA_021850505.1 Thermoplasmata archaeon | reverse complement strand
CGGATCAAGATCTTTTGCTGCCTGTATCCTTTCAACTGTTTCGTCCAAAGATAACTGGTTTTTAGTATTCTTGCGACCAACTTCCACAACAAGGTGCATATCACTTGATCTTGCGAAGTCACGTATTTCTGATTTAGTTCCAAGTGGCAAATCGAGAACCCCCTCACTCATTTCTATTGTATCGAAGCCAGCTTCCCTTATCTTATGAAGTGCCTCTTTTAACCTTCCTTTTGAGAAAGCTATTTCCAGCAGGGTACCACCGTTACTCACAGCAAAACCTGATTGTTTATAATCAGAAATCCTCCGACCAAGGAACTTTTCGTCGCAAAGTAGAGACAGACCCCAGCCTATTTTGACCGTAGTAACAAATTTATTGCTCAGGTTCAGCAGTGTCGATGGGTCAGTGCCCATTCTATCCATAATCATTGTCTTTCCAATTTCCGTCTTTGCGAGCTCTCCAACCTTCTCCAGGAAAAAACTCATGACATCGATACTGTAAACTAATATACATACATTATGTCTATTAATCAACTTCTTGCACATATACTGCATATAATTTGCCTAATATGTGTCTTTGATAAACTAAAGATGCATGTTATTTATCAGGGATAAGGCAGGAATATGATAGACGAAAAAACGGCACAGCTGGAAGAGTTATTAAGAGAAGTAAAAGATTCATATGGAAACAGACTGGTCCAGGTAAGCAGTTTTGGCGCGGAGGACATGGTAATCTCTCATGCGGCCTGGATAAACTCCATCCAGATTCCAATAATATCCATGGATACCGGAAGGTTGCATGAGGAGACGCACAATTTTATACAGCGTGTTGGATCCATTTATGGACTAAGAGTCAGGATAGTCTTCCCCGATTCTCAAGAACTGGAAAAATTACTGTTCAACAAGGGAACCAACTCCTTCTATTCTTCAGTGGAGAACCGGGAAGAATGCTGCATAATAAGAAAAGTCCACCCATTAAACAGGTCACTTGCGGGATATGACGCATGGATTTCAGGCATAAGGGCAGACCAGACAGTTAACCGGAAGAATTCGTCGTTAATTGAGAAGAATTTTGATTCTAGTGGCAGAACAAAGATCAATCCACTGCTATCTTGGTCCAGATCTGATGTATGGGAGTACATAGAAAAAAACAAAGTGATTTATAACGAACTGTATGACAGGGGATTTGCCAGCATTGGATGTTCACCCTGCACGAGGCCTGTTAAAGAAGGCGAATCCGAAAGGGATGGAAGATGGTGGTGGGAAAATGGCCAGAAAGAATGCGGTATCAATGTGAGGAAATAAGAATGATAAATAAGCCGCACGGGGGGAAACTGATCAACAGGCTGACTGGTAAGCTCCCGGACTGTAGTGCGGTACTGGATATATCAACACAGAACGCATTGGATCTTGCAAGAATTGCAGACGGCAGCTATTCTCCGCTTACAGGTTTCATGAATTCAGATGAGCTGCGGAGTGTTACTGAAAATATGGAGCTCCCAGGAGGTGAAATATGGCCGATGCCTATCATCCTTCAGGTAAACGGCAGAATCTCTTTTTCTGCTGGAGACAGAATTGCATTAAGGTATAATGGGGAGAAAATTGGCAGCATCGATGTTTCTGAAGTATTCAATGCAGATATGAAGCAAGTACTTCTAAAAACATATGGAACAATCGATCCTGCCCACCCAAACGTTAACCAGACGGTGAGGCAGGGAAGCAGAATCATAGGAGGAAATATTTTAGCCTTGAAGAAGGATGAAACAGCCAGGTCAACAAGTCCAGAAGCCATAAGAAAAGTATTCAAGGAGAGGAAGTGGGAGACAATAGCTGCATATCAGACCCGGAATCCACCACATATGGCTCATGAGTATATTCAGAGGCTGGCAATGGAACTGACAGACGGCCTGTTTATCAATCCTGTAGTTGGTGAACTGAAGACAGATGATTTCAGTCAGGATGATATCATGAGCGCGTACAGACTGTTTGTATCAAGGTATTATCCCGACAATAAGGTAGTCCTGAGTCCATTGATGATTTCTATGAGGTATGCAGGGCCGAAAGCTGCACTCTTTTTAGCCATAGTCAGGAAGAATTATGGATGCACGCACTTTATCATCGGCAGGGATATGGCTGGAGCAGGTTCTTTCTATCGTCCCTATGCCGCTCAGGAGATGCTTGAAAAATTCGACATAGGATTGCAGGTAATAAAAATCAATGAAGTCTTCTTTTGCCGGAAGTGCAAATGCATGGCAACCGAAAACACCTGTGGTCACACAACAAGCAATAGAGAAAACATGAGCATGACAGAAATTAGAAACAGGATAAGATCAGGAATTCCAGTTCCAGAGGCGATGATGCGCCCAGATATCACGGAGTTGCTTTCGTCAAGGGGCTCAAATCAGCCTTTTGTGGAAATGTGATACTTACCAGATTATGCATAGTTCCATACTGGTAATCTATTAAGGGAAATACTGGCCTCAGTCACCAACGTATATTATTGAAGAGCCCGTAAAATCAAACCCGAATTTTTCTTCCCTTAGTTCCTTCATCTTATTCACTATGTTTTCTCTTTTATCTGGGTCAACGACCAGAAGGAGAAAACCGCCTCCGCCTGCACCGACCAGTTTACCGCCATATGCACCTGCTTCCCTGGCTCTTGAATATAGTTCAGATATCACATGATCTGTGATGCCGTCAGCAAGCGACGACTTAAGTTTCCAGTTCAGGTCCATTAATCTCCCGGCTT
>JAJZLW010000090.1:6260-17644 GCA_021850505.1 Thermoplasmata archaeon | reverse complement strand
GTTTTCCCAAACACTCCTCAGGGGACTTATAAAGAGGTCTTCTGATCTGACTATTAAAGGTTTCAAGATTGATCTCGTTCAGGAATAATTGTGAGGTAAGATGATAACTGTCCTGAGAATCGGGCACCGACCTGCAAGGGACAAAAGGATCACAACGCATATCTGCCTCACGGCAAGAGCTTTTCTAGCTGATAAAGTCCTGGTGGATTTCAAGGATTCAGATCTTGAAGCAACCATTAATGGAGTGACAGGTAGATTTGGAGGATCGTTCAGTGTTAAATCCGGGGTTAACTGGGGATCATTTCTCAAGGAAACAGGGTCTGTAAAGATACATCTTACAATGTATGGAATGAATCTTAATGCGTGCATAGAAAAGATCGAAGAGGCTTATTTAAAAAATCCTGACATGGTGATAATAGTCGGAGCAGAGAAGGTTCCTGGAGAAATTTATGGTCTTGCAGATTTTAATGTTTCAATCACAAACCAGCCACACAGCGAAGTTGCTGCACTTGCATTATTTCTGGATCGGTTAAATCATGGGTCTGAGCTGGAAAAGACGTTCAATGGTAAAATGAGGATAATTCCAAGCCCAACCGGAAAAGTGGTTGAATCCACTGAATAACATTTTATCCATTATTGCAAATTTCGTATATTAGGGTCAATCATGATATATATTTTTCATGAATACCGCATGCTGTGAAAAAAATCGTGGTTTTTGATTTTGACGGGACCATAACGACCGGGATTTCACATTATATCTACTGCGCCAACATTATAGCCGATAACCTTGAACCACCAGACGCAAATGCTTTTTTGGATGAGGTCGACAATTCTTTCAGTGGAAAGAAACCGTTTATTGGAGAGGATGGATGGGATCTTTTGAACAGGATTTCAAGGAAGTATTCTGACCGAAACCTGTTTGAGCATTCATTTCATCAAACCAGGAGGCACATGCTACTTAATATCCACAAAGGGGACCTCTCTGAAAATGTAATCAGCCTTCTGAAAGATGTCCATTCCCTATGTACTACGGCACTTGCATCTAATTCTCCGGAAGAATATGTTAAAGGTTACTTAGACAAACTGGATCTGGAGAAACATTTTGATTATATCAGATTCAGTGCTAAAAAACCCGAAGGCTTGATTGATCTTGTTTTTTCAATATCAGGGAGAATGGATCCTGCCGATCTGAAGGTTCTGAGTGTTGGAGACCATTATGTTAATGATATTCAACCTGCGCTCATGATGAAGTGGGACACGGCATTCATAAACCCGTTTCAGCTTGACAGCAGAGGATCCACAGTTTCTGGGCAATCTATTACAGAACTATCGGAATGGATAGTTTCTTGGTGCAAGATGTGATATTTATCAGCTATTTCAGTAACTTCTCGTTCAATACCGGATTTTCAACCCTGTTACCATTCCTGAAAAACAGGAGCTTGCTGCGGTCGAATGATATGCCTATTTGTGATCCTATGATGCTTGAATCGATTAATTGTGTTCTAGCCCTTATTCTAGCGCCATTTAAATCCATAGTCACAAGATAACCATAGCCAAGGAACTGTATATTTGTTATAGAGGCTTTTAGATCAGAAGACTGCATATCTTCAGAAACTGAAACATCCTCCGTACGAATTCCCAGTGTATCAAAATCCATGTCTATTTCCATGTCCTCGACTGACTCCGCAGGAATCAGGTTAAGGCCCCCCAAAAATGTGGCTGCGAACTCGTTGACAGGCTTACGATAAATCTCAAATGGTGATCCGGTCTGCACGATCCTGGAATTATTCAGGATGACTATACTGTCACCGAGAGCCATTGCCTCGTCCTGGTCATGTGTTACATGAATGGCGGTTATCCCCGATTTTCGCTGTGTCTCCTTAAGATAATCCCTGAGATCTATCCTCACCCTGGTATCCAGGTTCGAAAGTGGCTCATCCATTAGTAGAATTTTTGGATTCTTGACAAGAGCCCTGGCAAGAGCAACCCGTTGCTGCTGTCCCCCACTTAGCTGCTTCGGTAACTTCCCTTCCTGTGATTCAAGTTCCATGATTTTCAGAAGATTGCTTACCCTGGACCTTATGTATTCGTCCTTGTAGTGCTCCACTGTGAGTGGCATGGCTATATTATCGTAGACCGTAAGATGCGGGTATAATGCGTAATTCTGGAAGACGAGCCCAACTTTCCGCTTCCACGATGGCAGATCTGTAACATCATTTCCACCGATCACCACCTTACCCCTGTCTGGTGTCTCCAAACCGGCCGCGATTCGGAGGAGTGTGGTCTTTCCAGAACCAGAAGGCCCAAGAACCACTGCGTAAGTATTTTCGCTGAACTGTAGACTTTGAAATGATAGAGCAGTAAAGCTGCCAAACTTCTTTTCGATGTCATGCATTTCAAATAGTGAGGTCATCCTACGGTACCCCCAACTCTCCAAAGCTTATCTATTCTCCTTCTTGTAAAATATATCAGTATAATAGAGGGTATCAGGCTTATGACACTTGCTGCAGACAAAACACCATAATTAAATGCCTCATGGCCTATTGTTCCTCCTATGAATATGGTAACAGTCTGCGCCCCAAATGGCGCAACAAAGTTCATGTTAAATTGTGAATAAGTAAGCGCAAGTGGAAAAATTAGTGCACCCCATGATATGATGAATGAGTACAGTAATGTAACAGATATGCCATCACCGCTCAACCTGAGAATTACACGGTAAAAAGATGAGTAGACATTCATTCCATCTATATTTGCAGCTTCGTCGAGATGTTTTGGAAATGTTGCATAAAAGTTATAAAGGAGCCATATGGTTATCGGCAGCACAAAAACAGGGTATGCAACGATCAAACCGAGCCAGCCATTGATAAGACCTGCTGACTGTATAACATTATGAACGGGGATCAGGAAAATTACAGTTGGAAGAGAATAAACAAACAGTATGAAAGCAATTATTTTCAATCCTCCTGTCCGGTGTCTTGAAATAGAATAAGCAGCTGGTGCCCCTATTATAAATACAAGGACAGCGGTACCTAAGGAAACGATCACACTTGTTATGAAGTACGGTTCACCAACTATAAAACTGTAAAGATAGTCTGAGAATGTGATAACAGAAGGAATTATAGCCGGCGGAATTGCAATTATCTCTTTGGGTGTTTTAAAGGATTCCAGAATAAGCCAGGCAAAAGGCAGCAGGAAGAAGATCAGGTAAAGAGCCGTAAGTAGTGCAGCAACAGGCTTGGGTATTTCCCTGTTTGGCAGAAATCTGAAACTAAACCGTGTCCTCATCCTCTTTTCACTTAAAGTCAGTTTCACAAACAGGATCGAAATCAACGTTGAAACAAGAGTCATTATAACCATTAGAACTGCAGCCTGTCCTGCCTCGCCTGTAAAGAACAGACTGTAGGAAAAATAAGCTATATCCAGGGTTGCGAAGGGTGGGGAAACGGTCTTGGCGATGTATATCGGGTCAAATGTAAAGGAGCCGTATAGAATCATGAGAACGGTTGCAGACAGTATGCTTGCCTTAATGTATGGGAGATCCACGCGTGCCAATTTTCTGAAGCCTATAAGCCCATCCATATGGGCAGCTTCCTCGATGTGTGGAGGGATGGCTTTAAGACCTGAATATATGATTAGAGTTGCTAGTGGAAGACTGCTCCAGACATCTATCAGAACAATGCTCCATGGTGTGGTGAATAGATCGACCTTATCGATATAGTAGATAAAACCGTATATCGGGTTCAGCATGAAAACCCACATAACCGCAGCAGTTACAAGAGGTATGAAAGCTGACAGAAGAATAACAGGGAGAAGGAATGGTTTATTGAGCCGCCTCATAAAGGAAGCAAGCGGGATGGCAAGCAGTATATCCAAGAAAGGAACTGCAAGCGTATATATTACCGTGTTTTCAAAGATCTGGTCCAAATGTGGTATCTTAAAAACCTGGAAATAATTTGTAAAGCCGCTCC
The DNA here is from genome assembly GCA_021850505.1 of Thermoplasmata archaeon. The sequence continues at coordinate 13,676 of JAJZLW010000090.1, read as the reverse complement.
ACACGTAACTTCCATTAAGTGTTTCGGTTTGAAAAGTGAGAATAAAATTTTCAACCATTGGATAAAGTGCAAAAATAAAAAAATAAATAAGGGCTGGCAGTACTAGGATGATCGCCTGTTTCTTTGTTTGCGAAAGCATAGAAACACTTGATCAAAGCTGGATGTTGTCACTCTTGATTGTGCTTACCCATTCACTTGCTGCTACGCTTAACGCATTTGATGCAGTGGTCTTCCCCGTGAAGTAGTCGTATACCTCGCTGTTGAAATCAGGTATAAGAGTGCTGAAAAGTGGTGATACCTGTGTTACCACAGCAGCGTATTTCGGGTTGAGGTTTATGGTATTGGAATAATTGAGGAATGAATTAACCCAGCCGAAACCACTCATGCTTTCTGCGGCTTTAAGGCCATTTGCATTTCCTGGAAGAAAATCAAACTGGCTTATACCTTTTGCGTATTCCGATGAGGAGGTTGCAAATTCAAGAAATTGAACTGCAAGTGATGTGTTCTGGGAGTGCGGATTTATGCCCAGCAAAGTCGGCGAATAACCTGTATAACCGCCCGGGAGAAGGGCAACACTGTAATTTCCTGCTACGCTAGAAATTGAGCTGTTAGAATAATCTGGGAAGAAGCTGGACCAGGCAAGACCAACTGCATAGTCACCTGTTTCAAAGTATGACAGCTGCTCACTGTATCCCACGGGTTGAACTGACACAGATGGCTCGAACTGAATCAGGCTCTTGTATGTCGTAAGTGCATTGACAGCTGCGCTGTTGTTGAATGAAACATTGAATTTTCCGCTCTGGTTTCCGAAGTATGTCCAGTAATTGGGTGAAGAGTTTGCAGGAACGCCTGATGATGCATTACCAGCCAGGAAAGGATATGCAACGTTATAAAATGCGTCAATAATCGAATGCGATGAACTGTCTGGAAACATCAGTGCGTAATGATCATTTTGTCCGTTGAATGATGTGGATGCATTAATGAAACTTGCTGCATCATAGAGTGCGGTCCAGTTCTTGTATGTGCTGGGCTGAAAACTGAAATGGTATTCAGATTGGAATTCATTCTGTAAGGTGGTGTTATCAAATATCTTGTTCTGATAAACAAGCATATAACCGATTACAGTGTGAATAGGTATTCCGATTGTCTTCAGGATAGTTCCATTTGGTGCTATGCTGTAGCCTCCTGAGTACATATTCCCTTCAATGAAGTTTGAACTGTCAATTGTTCCAGGAGCTCCATTTGTGCTTGTTGGAATATTATATAAGTAAGGTGCCAGTGTTGGAGCCTGAGAGGCGTAATACATTACAATATTCGGAACTGAAGCGCCGCCTTTCAGCGCAGTTTCCTCTGTTGAGAGGAGATCTGAATACCCGGCTGTCGTTACGTCAACCTTAACATTCGGGTTCTGCTTCTCAAAATCAGTTGCAACCATGGTGATATATTGCTGCGTCATACTGCCGCTACCCACGAGGATTACAAGTGTTGGTGTTTTCTTGTGATCCAGTTCAATAACCGCGAAAGCGGCAACTATTACTATTATTGCAATAACCACAGCAATAATCATTCCCTTGGGGCTTTTCTTTTTTAGATTAGAAGGATTTGAAGAATCCATGCTGAGGTAAAAGTAACGGTAAATAAAGTATTATCCTATATAAAAGATTGTCGAAATATAGGTCTATAGAGAAATATGTTTAATTGGCTTTACAATCTATTTCAGGCTTTATTTGCATTTTCCGTCCAATTTCTGAAATACGCTATTATCAATTGCGAAGGGAAAGAATTAAAATTGTGTCTAGCATAACGTAAATTCCAAGGGCCGCCGTAGCTCAGTGGTAGAGCACCCGGCTGTTAACCGGGCGGTCGTCGGTTCGATCCCGACCAGCGGCGAGGGGCCGTAGCTCAGCCTGGCAGAGCGCCTGGCTCATAACCAGGTGGCCGTCGGTTCAAACCCGACCGGCCCCATTACCAAATTTTTAAATGCGAGCTTTCCTCTGTTGCTATTGGTCAAATTAACGCCAGAATCCCAAAAATTATTACAAATATTATGCTTGTCCAGTAAGCTACCTGACCTCTTTGTGAAGTGGAATAATCATGCATTATTGCCTTATTTCTGGCTATCATACCCATAAGTATTCCAGGCCCTATCAGGACAAACACGAATACCACAAGCAAGTCGAGGACACTGTTTATTAATTGTGTTGCTGGTATGACTAGCGCTATTATGACTGCTGGAAAACTTTCAAGGATATAAACAGTTGATGATTTTTCTCTTTTGATTCCGATAGCTTCCATGAATCCCCATGCACTTCCTAACGAGATCACCACGAGGGCAAGAAACGCAGCCCCTATTAGGCCTATTCCAAAAAGATACGGGGAATAAACTCCAGCTATTGCCGAGAGCCCCTTGGAAAGTTGTGGAATTGATGCAAAGTTCATATTCGGACCCATTCCACTCATGGACATTTCCACCACAACCATCAGCATTTCGGAAACAATTGCTCCAAACAAGGTTTCGATCCTCATCGATTTAAGAGCAATTCTCTTGAATTTTGAATGTTTTTCGTTGGCAACACCTCCAGCAATTTCTTTATCCGGATTTTCCTTTCTGATATGAGAGATCTTTTCCGCAGTTGCAGATGCCTGGAAGAAGAGCATAAAGGGCATAATGACTGCACCAACATTCACAGCAAGTATGAATAGAAAGCCTGACGAAGGAACAAGATAGACAGGGTTGTAAGGTTTAATTCCCCTAACCATAAGAGTTGCTAAAAAAGCAACTATAAGGGAGGCTGATACAGCGACTAGAATATACTCGGTTAGACCATACTTTCTCCGGATTACAACTGCGAGATGAATCAAATAAAAAATTGGAAGCGAAAAAATTATTGGAACACCAAAAAAAGAAAGCCCTATTGCAATCCCAAGATACTCTATAATATAAGTTATGACATCAGTGAACACCATCGGCATTGTTGTAAGTAGAGCAATATTATGAGAATAGTTATCGCGTATAACCTGGCCGAATCCTTTTTCTGTTGCTACCCCGATCCTGCCAGATGTTTCCTGTACTAGGTAAAGTGGTATTATAAGAAGGATTAGAAACCATACGAGACCATACTTGAACACTGCACCGGTCTCAGCCGCACCTATAGTACTGCTTGCGTCCATGTCGGCCATCATTACGAGCCATGCTGGCCCGAAGAATTTCAAGTAATTCCGCAAATTTTTTTTATTTTTCGTGATTTTTCTAAATTGAAATTAGGTGCTCCTAAATAAATTTTTGTTGAAACCGCTTTTTTAATAGTTTAAATTGATAAATTTGAGATTAATAAAAGGAAGAGTTCCCCACCTACTCATTACTTAATTTTAAATTCGAGGCTTATCAAAATTTTATATCTCGATCCTTGGAATTCAAATTTTTATCTTATCATCCGATTGGGGGGTGTTCTTATGTTAAAGAAATCTATTATTCAATAAATAAATGACTCCAGCAGGAACATTCCTAAGATATTCACTTTTGAAATAAGAATATATATTCATGCTTGAATATATAAAAACCACCTACTAGTGCCCGAAATCTCCAGAGATCTTCCTGCATCCGTTTTCCCTTGTTGTTTTCTATGTTCTTCACAACTATACTCTTTATCCTGAAACCTGCCTGCATCATTGCATTCATTGACAGAAACCCCAATGGGACAAGGTTCCCGGATTCATATTTGTCACCAATTACAAGAACCAGGAATCTCCCTTTTTCAAGAATGTCAAAGGATTTCTCTCCGATTCTCTTAAGGTCGTTCAAAAAATCATCTACTGTTGATCTATTAGAGAGATCCTGTGGGTCTTCACTGAACCTTATAATATTGTGGTATGGGGGATGCAGGAAAACAATCTGTACATTTTTTATATTATATGATCCAAGCAAACGACGGAAATCAAGGCTCATCGCATCTCCATGATTAAATTCCGTCACAACACCATTTTTGGTGCCTAATTCCTTCGTTTTAGCAGATACTTTGCTCACTACATCACTGTTTAATTCAATTCCAATGGCGTTTCTACGCATCCTTGCTGCCTCAAAGAGTGTAGTTCCGCTTCCGGCAAATGGATCAAGTACCCAGTCGTTTTCTTTTGTATACCGCATCAGAAATTGTCTTGGTATTTCTGGTATGAAATTTCCCCAATACCAGGCAAGATTTTCAGGTGGGCTGACCCTCCTGTCAGAAATCCAGAGACTGCCAGTCCTGATATCATTATAATTCTTCCATTGATTGAGGTTAATATCGTTTATTTTATTTGTTCTCTTCTCCGATAGCGCCTTCTTGAGAGATTTTAGATAATATTTTGCCCTTTCGGGTGTATATGAAGCGCTGGCCTTACCGAGATACATTTTGAAGAACTCCAGTGTTACGTGTTTCTGGTCTTCTTTGTCTTTTATGCTATCCCTCTGATCATCAAGATCGAGGTCTTTCTGGATGAGATCAATTTTTTCCTGTATTTCGTTGATGGTATTCAGGGAAAGCAGATCGTCTACGATTTTAATTCCTTTGTTTGATTCGATCATGATCTTATTTCCATCTGTATTTGATTCCTTGGTTTTCTTAACCTTCGATCGCTCTGAACTTGGAGATTTTGATCTCAATTTAAACGTCTCCTAAATGAAACCTCTGCTTTTTACTGAATTTAATGGGCAAATCTTAAACCTTTTTGCATTATATGTTCTTACCTCTTAAATGATATCGAAAATATATTCTCCTCTTCATGCAGCGGCGATTATGCTTTTGAATTACATAAAAAGGGCGTTTAGAAATGTCAGATAAAGGAGAACCGATCGCAGAGTTCCTGAAAAGTAGAATTCTGAAATATTTCCCTGACCTGAACATTGAAAGTTCAGTCCTCATTGACAGTGGATGGGATAATCATGTGTTAATAATTAACAATGAAATCGTTTTCAGGTTTCCAAAAAACGGTGTTCAGGTTTCGAAGTTGTTGAATGAAATAAGATTGTTGCAATCTTTAAAGGACTTTCCTTTCAAAATTCCCGATTATACCTATATCATAACTGAAGGAGATGTGTTTGGTGGATACCGACTGATCAGCGGTAATCCCTTGAATTCTGTAAAAAAACTTACCAATTCACTCCTGAAGGATTTCGGCATCCTGTTTTCATATCTGTGGAGCATCAAACCTGAAAAATGTTCTGAAATTGGTCTTCCAATCCATTCTCCAGTGACATGGTTGAAGCACCAGAATGGATTAATCACTACTTTTTCCAACTCGCTTAACAGATTTATCCCTGTAGATTTTTTTCGTTCGTTGAAAGACGTTTCTGCTGATATTCTTTCAGAAATGAACAAAAATGACTTCAGATTAATTCACGGTGATCTTTATAGAGAGAATGTCAGGATAACTGAAAGCGGAAATAATATCTCTGGTATCATAGATTGGTCTGATGCTTCCTTTGGGGATTTTGCTCTTGATATCGCCGCTATATCAATGGATTTTGACCTAACAGAACTCCTTCCCGTTTTCGAAAGATTTGAGGGCCTTATCAACGTGAATACTTTAAGAAGAATCGGGCTGTATCAGATTATCGAACCTCTTTACGCTGCAGATTATTTCTTGGACCTCGGCAATATTGACGAGGTTTCAAAGAGGTGCCGAATTATAACAGACAAATGGATGGATGATTTGGAATTCAGAAATATTTATAACATAAATGACGTTAAAGACCTATGGCATACGAAGCAGAGATAAGCAGAACAAACCCGTCTCTAATATTGTTTTTAATTGATCAATCCAGATCTATGAGTCATAAACTACCGGGTGGGCAGAGATCCAAAGCACAGGAAGCGTCAGACGCAATTAACAGGCAGATTGGCGATTTTGTCCTCAGGTGCACGAAAAGTGATGGCATCAGGGATTATTTCCACATAGGTGTTATCGGCTATGGTTTTGTTACTGGCAAGGCGGATTCTATTCTTAAAGGAGACAAGGTTCACCCGATATCAGAACTGGCAGCAAATCCACTCAAGACTGAAAAGAGGAAGATGAAGGTGCCTGATGGATCCGGAGGTGACATTGAAGTGGATTACGATTTCGGTGTCTGGTTTGATCCTGTTGCGAATGGAGACACGCCAATGTGCAAGGCACTGTCAATGGCAAAAGATATCATGCATGAATGGGTTGAGGATCACCCCGCATCATATCCGCCGATCCTCATTAACATCACGGATGGCCAGGCAACTGATGGGGACCCTGAGGAGATTGCCAGGGAAATCCTTGAGCTCAGGACATCAGATGGTACCCCATTGATCTGGAACTGCCACCTGTCGTCAAATCCTGCTACTCCAATAGCATTTCCAAGCGATGATTTGCAACTACCTGATGATAAATATGCCAAATCACTGTATTCAATCTCTAGTGTCCTTCCGTCACAGTACGTGGGATACGCAAGAGAAATGCAGATTGATATGAAAGACAATGCAAGGGCATATGTTTTCAACGCTCAGCTGGAACAGCTGGTCGAATTCATTGATATCGGGACACGTGGACCACAGGGGCAGATGCAATAGTTGCTCTCGGTCAGAGAATTTCACAGGCAGAAATCCGGTTACAGGGCAGAGGAGTACGAGGACGCTTACTCCCTGCTTCCTGAGAAGGGCGCTTTTGCAATAGCTGACGGTGCTACGGAGTCCAGTTTTTCAAAGGTCTGGGCCAGAGCACTTGTCAAGACGTTTACAGACGATCCACCAAGCCTGGAAATGAATGACAGGGAGGCTATGAAACACATTCTTGATCGTGCCAGGAAGGAATGGTACGGAAGCATCTCATGGGAGGGGCTTCCATGGTTCCAGAAGAACAAGGCAATACTGGGATCTTATTCAACTTTCCTTGGTATTCAGATTGAAATGGAAGGGCAGAAGAGATACAGGTGCATCACAATAGGTGATTCATGTATCTTCCATGTGAGTGGTTCCAAGATGGAGTCTTTTCCATATTCCGATTACCGGGATCTCAATTTTACGCCGAGATTGATGTGGAGCGGCCATGGTTATCCAATTGGACTGAGCAAGGATGTTGAGGTGCCGGGGATGGAAGTCAAATATGGCAGGCTCAGGGATGGAGACACGCTGATACTTGCAACAGATGCAATTTCCAAATGGATGCTGCAGAACAAGACAGAGAAACCATGGCTTTCCGTTTTAGAGAATGCAGACAACTGGGATTCATTTATTGGGTCGCTCATATCTAGCGGCAAAATGAGAAATGATGATGTTACTATTGTATTCATCTCTGTATCTTAGCTATATTTTCAGGATCGATCCCATCCCATAATGGATCGTGAGAAAGCGCTTCTATGAGCAGACGGGCAAGCTTTTTTATTCTGCCGCGTATCTGAAGTAATTCTGAAAG
>JAJZLW010000090.1:0-6160 GCA_021850505.1 Thermoplasmata archaeon | reverse complement strand
AGATTCTGCATAGCACGTGAATAATCACTCTGCCCAGGCCATTGTGCGTTTGAGGGAACTGAGTCAAGATCAGGCGGAACTTCAACGACCTGTGGTATTTTTGATTGGTTCTGGCGTGTTTGATCTGTATTTGCTCCATTATCTGGCTGAACATCTGCAGATGGTATCTTTGCAGAATCTGTTATATTTCCAGCTTGACTCTTTTCTTCCTCTTTTTGACCCGATTCCTTTCCTGTCTTATGTCTCAATGGTACTGAACGGGTTTTGCTGAACAGGAAGCTTGAGGCTATGAAAACTATGAATCCAAATAGTACAAGTGTGTAGATCGGAACAAGGAAGGAAATGACGATGGCGCCGGCAATTGTTAAAACATAAGGTACCTTTTTTCTATTACCCTGGGCTAGAAAAATGAAAAGTCCACCTATTACAAAGAGCAAAGCGAGAAGCAGGATTTCGTCCTCAACAAATTTCAACGGGTTGTCATATAATGAAGCAACCGCGATTGTGAGAAGTGCAAGCAGAGATATAGATGATCTATAGGAGCCAACTGTTTTTTTAGCAACCATAAATCCAAGAATTAGAAGCAGAATAACAGTAACGAAAACAATATGGTAGTTCTCAAAATAGCCGAAGATAAGATATATTTTTGTGTTTCTGGCGATATAAATGAGAGCAGAGCTTACGAACTGCAGTGGTATGATTACAAGAAATAGTATGAGAAATAGTACTGCAAGGAGTTTACTCTTTGTGCTCATTTACTTCTTGGTTGATTGCGTATCTATGTAATATTTTTTATGTCTTGATCCTGACATCTCCCATTGTTAAAAAATGAAGAAAATGTTTTCTATATTGAATATTAAGAAACATATCAATTCACATATATTAGGGCATAAATTTAAGTTAAGAGGAAAATTCCTAACAAGTGATAAAAATAAGCGGGTTGGAGGAAAGAAACCTGCAATTTGAGTGGAGTGCGAAATCAAAGGAGATCGCATCCGTTCCACTTGATGAATTTGTTTCCCTGGATATACCAGATTCATCTACTTTACAGATTAGGGAAGATTCTGATGTTTCTGTGCTGACAAAACTAGATCCTTCCAAATACGACGCAGCGGTTGGCCCTATAAAGGTTGAGGGTGTAACAAAAGGTGATACCCTGATGGTGGAGATTGTAAAGGTTAATACCTGGAGATGGGGATGGACTTCGATTTCACCATCATTTGGCCTGCTCAAAGGAAGATTCGGCGATCACCTGATTCACTGGGATATTGGTCTTTCCCACGCAGTGAGCAGAAACAGGTTTCTATCCGGAATAAAGATTCCTGTGAGACCCTTTCTTGGTGTCGTATCCACTTTGCCCGGAAAAGGAAGATACCCTATGATTCCACCAAGGCAATTTGGAGGTAACATGGATAACCGGCTTTTAACTGTAGGCTCCATACTGTATCTTCCTGTAAATGTTGATGGTGCCATGGTTTCCTTCGGGGACCCGCATGCGGCGCAGGGTGACGGTGAAGTTTGTGGAACAGCAATAGAGACGGGAGCTGAGGTGACGGTCAGGTTCCGTGTGATCAAAAATCAGCCTGTAAAATATCCCAGAGCTATGATCCCGGCGTTTGGAGAGGGTATTTGTGTCTTGACAACGGGAATATCCAGAAGTTTGCGAAAGGCAGCATTGATAGCCATAGAAGAGATGATAGATGATATCACACGTACAACTGGACTGAGCGAAGAAGAAGCGTATGCGCTGTGTAGCGTTGCAGGAAACCTGAAAATATCAGAAATAGTGGATGAACCGAATTATGTAGTTTCACTTACTCTTCCCAAGAATTTGTTATATCATTAGCATATTTAGAATAATTAGGAAAAGTAGATCGTTATTCATTTAAGCCTGCGCCTAACTGAGAATCCTTTAATAGTCAATTTATCTCTTACTGTTTGATGCAGTTCAAAACGTCGTACCAGATTCCGGCCTCGTTGTGCATAAAATGCCGCGCAGCAAAGAATCTGTGCGGGCTTTCCTATTGCCCCATCCTGGTGCAGACTATGACAATGCCAAAGCTGCATAAACCGATAAGCAATGAAGTTTCAGGTTCTTCACCGCCTTCTATATTTGTTGGGAGATTTGGTTATCCCAAGATAAAAATATATCCATCAACCCCGCCACAGTTCGGGGAGACCACACCTTATGAAAGCCCCCCGGACTGGCTGAAGATGGATCTGGAAGCGTTTCTGTCCATGAGGCTGTCCATCATCAGGGGAGGGATGGAGATTTCAGTGAAGGATGCTTCCAGGCCTGACAAGAATCTTGGAGATGCCCAGCTGCTGTCGATGGCATACAAGCCTGTTGATATGGAGATGATATTTGAAAAGAGCATGGCAGATAGCAAGGTTTTTCTCTCCGAATACACACCTCCGATGGGACCGTCCTCTCCAATAAGGAAGATATCATATGGAAACATCAGGATAGACAACCCTGTGGAAAGGGCCTTCAGCGACTCCGATCTCAAGGCAAATGACGCGGTTATCTCATTATATGCTAATGGTATCGATGTTTCAAGACTTTCAAAGATACTCAGTACAGGAGCACTCGGTGTTTCAACTAACAGGAGAGCAGTTCCAACAAGGTGGTCGATCACTGCTATCGACAAGAACGTTTCAGACAGGAATGTCTCAATAATCAAGCAATATGAAAGCATTGACAAGTACGAAGTCTTTATCCGGCAGACTTCAGGAAACCTTTTCATGGCAATAATGGCTCCGGGTAACTGGCAGTTCGAATGGGGAGAAGCATGGTTTCCCGGAAGTACATGGAATACCTTTGGCACCGATTCCGCAGTTGAGATAGATTCTGAGCAATATGGCGGGAGAAAGGATTATCCTGGAATAGGAGGATGCTACTATGCCTCCAGGCTTGCAGTATCTGAATATCTTCTCAAGAGGAAGAGAATAGCCATGCCAATGCTCTGGAGGGAAATTTATCCTGGATTCAACCTGCCGGTGGGCGTATGGTATGTGCGGGAGAATCTCAGAGAGATGTTCAGGTCATCTCCGCTCGTATTCGAGGATCTTGATAGCTGCCTGACTTTTCTCAGTAAATACATGAAAGTTCCTTTGCAAAAATGGCTCTCCAAATCCACCATATACAGGTATTTAAGGTCAGCTACACTTGACAGGTTTGTTATGAAATGAGAAATATCCAGGTCAGGGAAGTGGAGGCTAAAACTGCTCTTAACCGATCTGGTTTGCCGGAGCTGGATTATGCCCTCAATCCATATCTTGGTTGTCTGCATGGCTGCAGATATTGCTACGCAGCTGACATGACACCGGGTGACTCTCCAGAAACCTGGGGTTCGATGGTTGCTGTGAGAAAGAACATTGTTGATGTCCTGAAGAAAGAGGTCAAGTCCAAAAGGCGAGGCATCGTTGGCATTTCAACCATAACCGACCCTTATCAGGCAATAGAGGGAAAGTACAGATTAACCGAAAGATGCGTTGATATCCTGACTTACAATGGTTTCAGGGCTTCGATTCAGACAAAGTCTCCTCTAGTTCTGCGGGATATCGATCTTTTCATGAAAAGAAGAAAACTTATTGATATAGGGATGAGTATCGCAACTCCGTATTCAGATGTATCGAAAATAATTGACAGGGATTCCCCAGTTCCATCATCCAGGATGCGCGCCCTTGGAACCCTGGCGGGTTCGGGTATACAGACATGGATGTACCTTGGCCCCATAATACCTGGTGTTAATGACTCACAGGATTCCATTTATAAACTTTTGGAATTTGCAGGAAATCAACGAATACGGGTCATATATGATACAATTTCTATGTATCCAGGGAGCGAAAAGATGCTTTCATCGGTGATTGAAATAGCACGCCCGCCTAATAAGATACCAAGATCATGGTGGGCGAAAGTAGAGGAGACAATAAAGAAATTTTCCGTGGAGCTTGGTGTGAGGTGCAACAGCCAGAGGGAGGAGGCAAATGCTGTAGCATCCCTTTCATATAGACAGTTGCTTTAGCTGATGAAGGAAAAATATTATTAATTGAAGTGCTGATTATCCCGAATCAAAATAGGTGAAAAAATGACAACTTTTAACATATCAGTTAAGAATCTTCGAGAGCTTGCCGAACTTCTCAACACAGTGGTTGGAGAGGCAAAATTCAAGTTTGATAAATCCGGCGTAATAGTGAGGGTTGTTGATCCAGCCCACGTTGCAATGGTTAACGCAGAAGTGCCGAAAGAGGCTTTTGTTGAGTATCAGCTTGACGGAGAAGAAGAGATATCAATCGATCTTGAAAGACTTAAAAATGTTCTCAAACTCGCGGGTTCATCAGATAATGTTCTCGTGAAGAAAACCAACGACAAACTAAAATTTGAACTTGGAACGATAAGCAAGAGCATAACGCTTCTTGATAACAGTGTTGTAACAGTACCGAAAATACCTCAGATCTCGTCAGAATTCTATACCGTAATAGATAAACCAGCATTTGAAAGGGGATTGAAAGCAGCTGAGGATGTTTCTGATGCCATACGGCTGCTTCTAACACCTGATGACTTCAGGGCAAGGGCTGCTTCTGAGTCCGAGGAATCTGAGATGACGATACCGAAAGATATGCTAAAAGAAATAAACTGCAAGTCTCCGATAAAAAGTCTTTATCCGCTCGAATATCTCCTGAAGTTTGTAAAATCGGTATCTTCTGCAGAAGACCTGAAACTCAGCTTTAAAGACGATTATCCCCTCACTATAGAATTCAAGTTCGGCGGGCAGGGTATGATGAAGGGCCTGTTTTTGCTTGCACCAAGAACAGAGTGAGCTTGCTGCAAAAGTGAAGGCAGAAGAATTTCTGAGCATCTCGTTTAGAGAGATTTCAGAGTTAATAGACAGGATAATTTCTGGTCAAGGCAGCAAAGAAAAAAACCTGGTCGCTCTAAAGAACAATATAAGATCGCGGATTTTTATCGTTGAAGCTAAAATATATCCCAGTATAGATCAAAAAGGAAAAGAAAGGATCCGCGGGTTTGAAGTTGAACATGCTGGAATGTTACAGATGCTTGACAAAATCCGGTTTTATTATGAAAAGAATATGACTGATAAAGTCATAGATCGGCTTACAAGTTTGAAGAAGTTCATTCAGATTCATAATGATCTGGAAACAAGGTTTATAAAAAATTTGGATGCAAATAGAATTCAGCCAGGAACAAATGAACTTGAGCCGAGTGCGCTGAATTATATCCCACCGGAAGATTGGAAGCCAGAATATATCTTAAAGGGTAAAATCTGAGAGTTTAGTCTTTTCGATATTTGAATAATCTATCCGGGATATTGAATTCATCTTCGGTATTGATCTCCTTTTTCTTTCACCATACTCACCAGCGCCGAATCACATGAAGAGAGTGTGGAAGCTCGAATCCATCGTCCTTTACCATGTTCGACAACATCTATAAGTAAATTTGGGATTATTATAAAGTATGTTAAAAAATTCAGTTTCTGTTTCAGGGAGGGAGAAAAGTATGATTCTGTTAGAAATGTGATATGGAGAACTGTGGGTATCTAGTCAGGTAATTTTTCCTTGTGATACATGTAATACGAATTTGAAAGTTAAATTCTATGGAGGCCGCTGAATATTTTGTCCAATCCCAGTAAATAAGGGTTTACATAACAAATGTGAATTATTATTTACGGAGAAAGAACATCTTTGAAAGGGAAAAACAAACTAAAAGTATCATATGGATAATGTATAAATAAATGTTATACATATAACATATATATGGAAAAGAAGATGACAGTTGGACCGAAAGGCCAGATAGTCATACCTAAAGATATCAGAGATAAAATTGGAATCAAGGAATATTCAGAGGTAATTGTCGATGCCGTTGATGATTCAGTTATAATTAAAAAGCTCAAACCTGCTTCCGTAACATATGTGGACTATTATTGCGCAACTTATTCAAAGAAACTCACCAAAAGAGTAGATATCAAGAAGATAACCGAGGAACAATATGAAAGGAACATACTACATTGATTCCGATGTTTTCCTATATCCTGTTCTATACAATGATATAAAAGAATCTGAAACTGCCAGGGAAATCCTATCGGAGATTGAAGGTAAAAATATTCAAGCTTATACATCAACCTTGACTTGGGATGAG
>JAJZLW010000146.1 GCA_021850505.1 Thermoplasmata archaeon | reverse complement strand
CACTGCAACTCTTTCCGTATACCCATAATCGTGTAGGTCCAGCCTGAACAATCTTTCTTGAAACCTTCCTGAGGGAGGCCATTGTTTTATCGTCAACCTTCTTTACCTCAAGGCTGTGAAGTGTCTCGTCAACTTCGATCTTAAGTCTGGTGAGGCCTTTCAGATCCGGAATATTAAAAGTTGCATCAGTTATTAAACAATCAGTTCTTCTTACCTGAACAGTCATTTCCAGTGGATGCTTTTTATTCTTTGGCAATATGATCGGATATTTAACTAATAAAAAAATGTTTGTTCCCTAAAATATCAAATGAGATTGGTTTCTTCAATATTTTCTTGCTCGTTTTTTAAACCAATGTGCTTTGAAATCATATTTGTTTTAAAAGATTTACGACGAACCTTTGGTGAAAAACCATATTACAACCGGTCGCTTTAATTATAGATCTAAGTGTATTATGATACATCTCCCACAAAAGTATTTATTTCCGCCATGTAGTCTGTAATAACCGCAATATTTTTCACATTGCTATTTACAGAACCTGGAGATAGCACATAACTCTCGTAAGTAGGGGAATTCAGGTATTGGGAAGCCACACTTGGATTAGTGGTTAGATCGGCAAGATTAAAGGCAGGTCCCTGCATATAATATGCACCGTTGGGGCCAGTTATTATAAGGGTGGTTACAAGATGATAACCGCTTGCGCCTATGGGTGCAATGGGTCTACCGGAAGTGGATGTCTGACTTGCAGTTTGTGTCTGAATGGTGTAAATCATTGAACTTATGAATGATGGTTCTGTTGAATTTACCTCATTAAGACCAACTGAAACCAGCTGGTTTGACGGTATAGATGTACCTGCTGCGGTTGCATTATGATATTCGTTGTACATATAATAAGAACTGAAATAGTAGTTTCCGTTTGAAACAGGTCCATTAAAGATCAAACCAGGCTCACCGGGAGCAGAATCATATGGATCTGAGGTGTGCAAAGTAATGTCATTGCTTATTGATGGAATATGCTCCTGAAGTGCAAGATAAAGCCCCCATGAATTTGCGGCACCTATGGGGCATCCATACCATGATATCCAATAGAAATGGATCTGACTGCTAAAATTATTATCTGATATCTTTACAAAGCTCCCCCATGGAAATGGGTTCGGAATGCTGACACTGTTCGTGGAATTATCTTTGAAAACGTTAAATTCAAGTGATACCGAAATAAGTATAATAGCAATAATTATTGCTGCAATTACTGTAAACATCTTTTTGTTTTCTTTTATAAAATCGGAAAACCTATTCTGTGTCTCCACTTCCCTTTCAGCAGCTTGTGCCTTCTTGTTTTTGGAATATTTACGGTTTGACATTTTTCGTATGATAATATTTACATGTATAAAGTTTTTCATGTGAGAAAAGTTAGCATTTAATCAAGAATTCACTGAATTTTCATGGATTTTTTCTTCAGGAAAACAATTTTATACTAAAAATTATTTCAGTAAAGTAAGAATTATTTGTGTGATTATTATGGAATTAGATGGTAAAAAAATAAAGGTACTCATATCGATTGCTGTTGTAATAGTTGTCATAATATCAGCTATCGGATATGCGGAATATGTGAAACCACAACAAACATCAGGAAATGGAAATATTACTGTGACCGACATACTTGGACAGAATTTCACGTTTAACAGTACGCTGTCAAGAATTGTTTCGTTTGATCCATCCGCAACTGCTGTTCTATATGCATTGGGGGCTTACAAAGATGTTGTAGCCACCGGCTCCTATGACTATTATCCTCCAGGTGGAAGCGCTCCTGTAATCTGCAATGACTTTACAGTCAACAATGAAGAACTCATCTCTCTCCATCCACAGGCAGTTCTTGGTTATGGAGCAACAGTTCCTTCTTATGGATCACAGATAAATAATACCCTTCATATCCCCTTTATCTTAGATAACCCCAACAGTGTGGCTCAGATAGAGAGTGAAACTCTCATGCTTGGTGAATTAACCGGCACATTCACAAATGCTACACTGATAACAAACTGGATAAATCAGTCCCTGGCCGATATGTCAAATATTGCAAAGTCTCTTTCAAATGAATCTGCATTTTATCTGGAGTGCGAATGTAATGGTGAAATTTACACCTCCGGGGTAAATACATTTGTCAATGATGAAATGCAATATGCCCATCTGATTAACATTTTCAATGTATCAGGGTTTGCAACAATTTCACCAGAGGTGATCGCAAGTTCTAATCCAAACGCGATTTTGATCGATTGTTACGCTTCACCATCATATATGTCACAGGCGCCATTTAACTCTACGAACGCCGTGAAGAATCACAATTATGTACAGTTCTTCAACGATACTTACTTTACAAATCCCGATTTCAGATTTGTCTATGGCATTCAATGGCTTCTGCAGTGGAGAGCTCAAGGAAATGCCAAAATGCTGTCAGAGTTAAGTGAGTTACCACCATTTCCCATAAAATTAACATACAGCCCTAATTTCAACTATGAGACGCCCACATGATCAGACTGGGAAAAATATACCAGAGTTTAAACCGGTTAGAGAGAATTAACCGGTTAATTAAAACCAAATTTTTAATCTTGATTTTGTTAATGTTTATTGCCACAATTATCTCCATTTTTTTGGGGGCGGTTAATGTAAGGGTAGTAACAATATTACAGATATTTCTGACCCAGATTCCCATATTGGGCGGATATTTCCATTTCTCAATCAAACCATCCAGCTACGAAATCGTAACCGTTTTGCGCGAACCGACAATCATTGCGGCTCTATTTATAGGAGCTACTCTGGGTG
>JAJZLW010000017.1 GCA_021850505.1 Thermoplasmata archaeon | reverse complement strand
CCTTCCCCAGCCATCTTGGAAGCACCGTAACTTGAAATCGGCATATATGGTCCATAATTTTCAGGGGTAGGCATTACCGATGCCTCTCCATACACCGTAGAACTTGACGCAAATGCAATTTCCTTTGTGTCTGTGAGCCTCATGAATTCAAGAACCTGGAGAGTGCCATTTGCATTCACATCGAAATCGAGTTTGGGATTAGACGATCCACCCCTGACATCAGAGTTTGCTGCGAGGTGTATGACAAGATCAAATCGGCCCAGTCTTTTGAGGTCTTCGGCATTCCTAATATCAGCCTTTTCGAACCTTACCTTCTTATCTTCAATAAGTGGCCGGATGAACCTGTCATCTACATTTGAAAAATTATCAATCCCTACTACTTCATTTTCATCCGACAGCAAATCTGTCATGTTCGAACCTATGAAACCTGCAGCACCAGTAATAAGGATCCTTTTTCCCCTCATGTTCTTCAAACCATAATCATGTTACCCCTAATCTGAATTTTGATCTAAAAATTAATGGAAACTAATATCTAAGGTAGGTAGTTTATTCAATTTAAACTCCTCTGCCACATCGATGAGTTCCGTATATGATCAGAGGCCGCAGCTTGTTTTCTGGGAAACAACAAAGGCATGCGAGCTTTCATGCATACACTGCCGGGCGGTTTCACAAAGCAAACCATCTCCCGAAGAGATGAGTCTCGATGATTCCTTGGAGTTCCTTTCGTCGCTTAAATCATTTGGTAATAGCCCTGTCCTGATCCTGACTGGTGGAAACGTCATGCTGCGAAATAATATCGGGGAAATTGTTGAATCCATAGGCACCAGCTCAATACCTGCAGCTGCAAGCCCGGCTGTCTCTGATTCTCTGACTCCCGAATCTGTCCAAAGAATGATTTCAGGTGGAATACATTCATTCTCAATAAGCCTGGACGGCAAAAAAGCCTTTCATGATATGGTGAGGGGATCTGGCTCCTATTTCAGAACAATTGATGCCGCAGATATGCTGAAGCAGAAGGAAGCGAGGCTGCAGATAAACACTCTTGTTACTGCCGACAACATATATGATCTGCCGTTTATACTGAAATGGTTAATTGAGAATGGAATCAAGGTATGGGAAATATTCTTTCTTGTCAGGACAGGAAGGGGGATAGACCTACAAGATCTCAATAAGAAAGAGTACGAGGGGGTGTGCATGTTTCTTGTCTTTGCGTCCGGGTACGGTATCAATATAAGAACTGTTGAAGGGCCGTATTTCAGGGTGCTTGCAAAGAGACACAATGACGGCATAATGGAAGATGCAAACCCGGTTTTTGAGAAGATGAGGAACATTGCCGAATCGATCATTGCATCTCCACTGGAAACAGATTATAAGATACCTGTCGCCGGAACATCTGACGGAAACGGGATAATATTTGTAGGGCATGATGGATCAGTATATCCGAGTGGTTTTCTGCCGATAAAAGTCGGTTCTATTCTGGAAAAGCCAATCAGTGAAATCTACAGGGAAAGTGACCTGCTCTTATCTTTAAGGAACAGAAAGAATCTGGCTGGAAAATGCGGGTCCTGCGAATACAGGGAAGTTTGTGGGGGAAGCAGGGCAAGGGCTTTCTATTATACTGGATCTGTTCTTGGAGAAGATCCACTCTGTCCTCGTGTAATATGACATCTATATTTCAATAAAAGCACTCTGAAACGAAGTACCTGCATAATGCAAATTTATGCACTAATTTAGCAGCGAAAAGATTATAACGCCTCGGGATAATAAACATAAGTAATGTCGGTGGTTAAAGGTATTTTTGGTTCCATCAGGATCCTCTCTGCCTTTGTTCTAAACGGCATAGTACCGCTGTCTTTATTCTACCTCTCTGGTGCACTTAACCTGGTCGGAAGCGAATCCCAGATAATTTATCTAGTACCTGGATTTCTTGCAGGCGGACTGCTTTTTTCAATCATGGGCGCGTTAATTAGCAAAGTCAGGTGGTCTGCCCTTATTTCACTAGTTGCTGGCGCAGCACTAATCGCTTCATTGTTTGTTTTAGTGAACTTTGATAAGGTTCTTCTTCCTTCATCTGCATTTTCCTATGGTTTCATATCCGAGGCACCATGCATGTTCCTTCTTGCAATCTCCAGTAAGGAATATTTGGAAAATTTTTTCAGCAGACTGGTAGTGGTAAAGGCAACTTTGTTTGGATTTTCTCCGCTATTCCTGGCTCTTCTGTATGCAATAATCTACATTAAATCAGGTCAGGCACACCTTGTAAATTCACTCATTCCAGGTCAGGTCATATCAATTCTACTTCTGCTTGTTTCCATTCTGCTACCGGTTCAAGCACAAAGCAGGGGTGTGCCCAGCAACAATGCATGAGGTGATAAGACGCAGTCTATGATTAAAAAAATTGCAATAATTATGTCTGTTATTTTGTTACTTTCGACATTTCTAGTCCCAACAAGCGTTGCCGTCAGCGATCATAATTATCCCGTTTCCAGGACGCCAATTAAACACGTAATTGAAATAATGATGGAAAACCACAGTTTTGATAACCTATTTGGAACATATCCATCTGACAACCA
The DNA here is from genome assembly GCA_021850505.1 of Thermoplasmata archaeon. Next base: position 254 of record JAJZLW010000017.1, on the reverse strand, counting down.
ATCATTGCAGGTGAGCGACCCACTAAATCTCAACAACCTGACTAATTCCTCGTTCATAGAAAGATTACCGGCGGGTACTTTCAGTACTCCGGATCCCGTGGAGGGATATACCGCATATCATCTTGACTGGAATCATGGCAAAATGAATGGATTCTTAAATGGATCAGGGAGGCAATCCCTGACAACCTTCACAGCAGACCAGATGGCGCCAGAATGGGATCTTGCAATGGAGTTCGCGATTGACGACATGGACT
>JAJZLW010000132.1 GCA_021850505.1 Thermoplasmata archaeon | reverse complement strand
TCCCGACCGGTCCATTCGTCAAATTATATCTCAATAACTTGAATACCAAGCTTTTCGCATTTCTTTTGCAGTATTTTATCAAATGTGACCAAAGGCACATTTCTCGAATATGCATCATACGCTATTATACAATCATTGAAATCTCTGAAACTTAGCTTGTTTTCAACCATGAATGTGGATACCTTCTCCATCATCTTCCCTGATAGCCAGGAGACTGTGAAATAATCACTATGCAGTAATTCCTGCACCTTCATTCTAACACTTTCATTATCTATTCCATACCTGGGAAGCACGAAACCAAGTTCAACAATTGACAGTGAATTTATTATGGGGTCTTCTGACTTATCAATAAACTCACGTGCAATAACATGATGAGGAGAATTTTCTATGGTGTCATATACGAGAACATTAGTGTCGATCAGCATCGTCATTTGCTGCTTTCCTCCCATCCCTCCCTTATTTCATTATCTGCGTCCAGGGAGGAAAGATTATCTTTCGCTTTGAACGTAATTCGGCCTCTGTGTTTCTCTGAAGAGTTCATCCTGTTCCTGAGGCGTTGGTTAATGATCTTAGAAATATTCTTTGTGCTACCATACTTTTCTATGGATTCCCTAACAATTTCAGAGTAGATCTCATCATCCAGATTGATCGTGGTTTTGACCATGAATGTTAATCATGATACCATATAAACATTTAACGGTAAACTGTCATGGCTGCAGTTCATACAATTCCCTTCTGCCGTTCAATTTCTCTCTTCTAGACCGGCTAATTTGTATAATTGATGTTTAACAGCAATATTTTTCTTGTCTTTTAACCCACTTAGGCAAAGGGTCGAGTATTGTTTAGGTATTGTGAGATAATGGGAGTTTCCTGTTCTTCAAGTACAGCAAAAGTATTCGCTCAAAACTTTAGCCCAATCAAGAGGCCAATTTTGTCCTATTTGAACAGTTTTAGACCATTGTCCAAAAAAACCTTAAAGTGCTCATCTAATGTATAAAGTGAGCAACCATTGTTTATTGCAATTGACGCCACAATCGCGTCAATTCTTGGAACTGATCTTCCCCTTCTTTCCGCACTTAATTCCAGAACAGCGGATAGTTCACTATCATTCTTACTGTATCCCAGTGTTGGTATCTGCAAGACTAAACGGGAATCTTTGGAATACTTCTCTGTGCAATAAAGCACCTCGTGCATGTTCACCGAGCCTGTACAGTATTCTTCCCACTTTCTACAATTCTAAGCATTAGTGCTTTCCCCTTCTCTGAGTTCTTATCCAGCACTTCTATGATAACATCTGTGTCCAGCAGAATCAATTTCTCTTCTCCCACCTTTTCTTTTCGTTCTCCTTGAAAAGTTCCTCCTTATGTTCAAATTCAATGTTTCGTCTTAATGATAAAAGGATGTCCTTCCTACTCTGCGATTTGATCAATCTGTCGAGAAGTTCACTGAAACTCTCATTCTCCTTCTTGAATCCATTTAATTCATCGTATACGGATTTCTTGATGGTGATAGTTTTAGACACAACATATGTTTAGGTTTAAACATTATATTGACTTTTACAAACACGATGACGAGATCAACTCATTATCTCATATCTGTAAAAGCTGCTCGCTATGGCTATCAATGCCGTCCCAGCCATTCCTTTATAATTTTGACAGCCTCAGTGTCCAGATGAGATCCATCAGAATTATAGTGAGATGTGGCGAATTCAGCAGAGATGCTTTCCATGGGCAAATCAACGTATTTCAACACATGATCGGCGTTATCAGGGTACGCAAAGTCCGCTGCTTCTTTTCCAGCAAGAGCTGATTCAAGCAAAATTCCATCATCTTTCCAGTTTACCTGAATGTCCTTCTTTCCTATGACGATCAGCACAGGTTCTGTTATTTTCTTTAAGTTTTCCGAAAGAGAATATTTCCATAGTTCTCTTGAAAACGGGAGATTATAAGGGCTTTCCAGTGACTTGAGCATAAGTTTCACCCCTTCTGGCAACGAATCTTCTATTTCCATTTGATTTCCAAGTAGGAATTGATTTACCGCCCTGTCGTATTCCTCCAGTATTTTGTCAGCATTCGGATAAGATTTACCCTGTACCGCCAGCTGGCTCCTAGCTACATCTCCAACTGGTCTTCCAGGAGCACCTGTCAGTACAAGCGCCTTAAATTTTTGGCCCATTGCACTAAGCTGCTAATTAACTGCATGGATTCCCCCCTCACTGTTTGTAAGCGCATATATCCTTTCCTTTATGACGTTAACTTGAGAAACCATGGCTGAAATTGCTCCAGCTAGTTCTTCGAGGTGTGTTTCCATGCTTGCCTTTCCCGCGAATTTTGGCAGGTTTTCCCTTACATGTGGTCCTGAGGCCATCTTATCATATCTAAGTGTAACATAGCCCTCACCAGCCAGGGTTTCCGCTAGAAGCTTTCCGCTTCCGTTTTTACCTGGCAAAAGAGGTGAACACCAATCCCTATCAGTTGGCCCACTGCCTGCAATCGTAACTATTCCGGGATGAGATAAATTATCGTCAGGATATGTGATAGTTCCGAAGATCTCTATGTCAAGAACTTTCCAGGAGATTTCACGTGAAAGCAATTTGGTACGCATCATTTTTCACCGGATGTTATCATTACGACTGCGTTGAAAAATTTTATGATAAAGACACATAAAAATGTCGTACTTTTCACTCACGGAGTCCATCAAGCTATACATTTGCATCGAAGCATTCACGTCATGTCAGTGCATTCAGACAAAATCTTTTTGTTCTCGCGAGGTTGAACAGATAGTTGGCAACTTCAAGAAAATCCGGCAGAAAAGTACACCATGTCGAGGCTGGCAGAATGCAA
>JAJZLW010000150.1 GCA_021850505.1 Thermoplasmata archaeon | reverse complement strand
CTCCGGCATAAACAAGTGACTGGTACCCATTATCAGCGAGTAAATCAGCTATCAATTTCGCGGACATGCAACTTCTATTTTTGCAATATATTACCTGTACCTTTGATTTATCAAGCGATCTGAAGTCAAGTCTCTCAAGTTGATTAAACGGCACCCAGATCGAATTTTTTATTCTTTTTTTCTCAAATGATTCCTTTGATGAAATATGAATTATCTGAACATCCCTGCTGTTCAGTTTTTTCAGCAATTCAGGCGCTGAAATTTCGCCAGATTTCACATTTTAGAATAATAAAGGATCTCTTATAATTTACGGGTTTTAATCCAATAAAATCTTAATTTCTGTCTCAGCATTTGCCTTCTTTTATTATGTCATTGAAAAGAGAAACATAAGTTCCAGCGCATGTAAAGAGGGCAACAGTAAAACTGCTTGGATTTGGAGAGTAACCTGACAATGAAGTTCCAGTTTGGGTATCCCAGTCCGCGACCTGGCTTTCTGCGTATTTTATACAGAACTCATCGGTGCTCTGAAATACTGCTTCAAACAACTGGAATCCAGTTGGTGGAGTGGATGGGGAAAAACCCCCTTCTAAAATGGACCATGTCTGTCCGGGAGAAAGAGTGAACACGAAGCAGATAATTGGTTTATCATTCAAGTCGACAACAGCTATGGGAGCAGAGTTTTTCGAAGTCCCCTCATCTTTCAGCACTTCAGGTCTTGTCAAAAATTTTACGTTGAAATCTGTATTGTGCAAATAAACAGGCCAGAATGCATTTCCGAAATAATATGAGTTCCTGAACAGGACAAAAGATTTTGTAACATTGTAATTATTTTCGAGAGTCCATTTTACTGTTCCAGAAGATATATTAAACCATGACCAGGTAACCGTACCAGACTGCTCAATCATTTTCGCTCTATCTTTGTAGGGCAAGATTCCTCCCACAATTTTCATGCAGAGCAGATTGGGTCATACTTATAAAACACTACTATTAATGCCGTACAAAATAATGTCTTAATATTTCAATTGCTATCAATGAATACTGCTCTATACGGTCTGAATTCAGCCACTGGCATTTACAATTACATTAGAGAATTTCAACAAAAATCGGATTGCATAAAAGACCAATAAATTAAGGATATATGGAAGTAATCCCGTATGTAACAGAAAAGCCTTAAAATATAGAGGTCATTCTTGTTAATGCCAAATCAATTTCCTATAAAGCTTGAAAATAGAGAATTCATTGCGAAAGACACAATGCTTTTCACATTTTCCTGTAATGACATACTTACATTTCAACCCGGACAACACATCCAGATAATAATCCCTGAGATTTATGATGTGAACAAGGTTGAAGGAATGCGATTCTTTTCAATTATACCAGAGCCATGTTGTCCATCAAAGTTCAAAATAGCAACCAGAATCAGATCTTCAGTGTTCAAATCAAAACTCGTTCGTGATTCAATAGGAAAAGAATATGTTGCTTTTGGACCGCTTGGTTCATTCGGAGCATCTCCGAATTATTCGAATTTCGTGTTACTGGCTGCTGGAATAGGGATAACTGCATTGCTTCCTATTGTTATTGGCAATCATAACCTCCAGAACAGGAAAACAGCCCTTTTTTATTATAATTTAGAACTGGAAGAGGTTGCATTTGCTTCTGATCTGTTCAAAATGGCAGATGAATGGGAAGACCTTTCCTTTTTTCCTTACCTTGCCACTGGAAACCATGGCCTCATCAAGTACAGGGCGGGCAAAATTAATGAAAGTGCCATAAAATCCTCAGTCAAGTTCGAAGTAAACAATGCTCAGTTTCTTCTTGCTGGCCCTCCAAAGATGGTCTTTGATTTGAGAAAAACGGTACAGGAGATGGGCATCGCACAAAGAAACACCCAGGTTGAAATTTTTTCTGGTTACTGACAGAACAACTATCTTTTGACTGGTATGTCGTACTCAAGCAATTCTCTACTCAAATAAGATTCAGGAAAGATGCTGCGCGCTTCAATTAGGAGGCGATCAAGGTTATCCACCCGCGGACTGTAATGAAATAAATAGAATCTTTCAACTTCCGCCTTCTTCGCAATCTCTGCTGCCTGACGGGATGATGTGTGACCGAACTCGTTTACCTTTGGTTCAAGTGAGGAATCAGTTGTTGTGTCATGTATAAAGACGTCCGCACCTCGCGCAAAATCTGACATATTCTCTCTCGGTCTTGTGTCGCCAGAATAAACTACCTTTCTCCCCTTTCTGGTTCCGGATGAAACATCCTCAATAGTGTATGTCTTTCCATCTATAACGAGGACACCTTTTGTTCTGAGTTCCTCCAATCTTCTACGGGGAAAACCTATACTTAAAGCCTTCTCCAGATCTATCTTATGCATATCCGGTTCTTCAAACGAATAAGCTATGCTCGGCACTGGATGATCATTCTGATGTGTTTTTAGAATAAACTTCCCAAAATCATAGGTTGTTTCAGGATTCAATTCATGTATGACTATTTCGTAACCTAACGTGTAATAACCCACGGAAAGCGCGTTTGATAGAATTCGGAAGGCTCCGCGTGGCCCATAAATATGAAGTGGCTTCTCCCTGGAATTGAAAGAAAGGCTCTGCACCAGCCCAAGCAGGCCAAGAAAATGATCACCATGGAAATGAGTTATGAAAATATTTTCAATTTTCATAAAGGAAAGCTGACTCTTCATGATCTGCTTAAGCGTTCCTTCTCCGCAGTCAAGCAGATTTAAAATGTCGTCAATTTGCAGACATATTGCAGGCAGGCTCCTGCCAATTGCCTGAAACGACCCTCCAGTTCCAATAAAAGTTACCTTAATGTTAGATGCCAATGCCTATC
>JAJZLW010000137.1 GCA_021850505.1 Thermoplasmata archaeon | reverse complement strand
GCATGGAGACATGGGAGAGCATGAGACAGAGGATGCTTAATGTCGTCGAGAAAAGAGAGGGAACCTGCGTACTTGTGTCGCATGAGAGCCCGATTAAATCACTCACTTCGTATTTCATCGGCCTGCTGGATGAGCCTTCAGCAGCTGGAATCCGGATAGAAACAGCATCTGTCACAATACTGGACATCAGGAAACATCGTGTATTGACTGTAGGTTCATTTTACATCACAGATACCGTAGCAGGACAGATGCAGAAAACAAAGCTATGATTATATTAATCTGTTAGCTATTTTGCGCTGATAATGCGATTATATAATACCATGACAAGGAAAACAGAGGATCTGGTTCCTATGCATCATGGCAGGCTTAACATGTTTGTTTGCGGGCCAACTGTTTACAACAGGATACATGTTGGAAACGGCAGGACATTCGCCTTCTTCGATGCAGCCGTCAAATTCCTGAGATTTATCGGTTATTCTGTCTTCTATCTGCAGAATATAACTGACATTGATGACAAGATTATAAACAGGGCAGGAGAAGAGGGAATTGATCCCCTTGCGCTTTCAAAAAAATATTTCAGGTATTTCATCGAAGATACTGCTCTGTTAAGAATAGATTCAGTATCATATTATGCACTTGCTTCTGATTACATACCCGAGATACGGAGACAGGTTTCGTCGCTGCTTCGAAGGCAATTCGCATACAGGATGGATGATGGTATATATTTCAGCATTGACTCATTCCCGGATTATGGAAAATTATCCCGTCAGGTAATTACAGATAACCGTTCATCAGTGAGGCACAGGATGAATAAAAATAAGAGGAATCCGGGTGATTTTGTTGTATGGAAGCTGGCCAAACCTGGTGAACCGAAATGGCCCTCCTCTTATGGCGAAGGAAGGCCAGGTTGGAATATAGAGGATACGGCGATAACACGGACATTTTTCGGTGATTCCTACGATATCCATGGTGGGGGCTCGGACCTTATCTTTCCGCATCATGAAGGCGAGATTGCAATAATGCGATCGCTGAGCAACAGAAGATATCTTTCGAGATACTGGCTGCACACTGGAATGCTGAACTTAAGGGATGAAAAGATGTCCAAATCCACCGGCAATATCATTACGGTGAGAGAGGCATGTGAGAAGTATGGGGGTCTTGTACTTCGATATTTGCTGCTTAACGCATCTTACCGATCTGAAATTATATTCGACGACTTATCCATGCATGAGGCAAAGGTAAATGTTGACAGACTCAATTTGCTTTACCAGAACCTTAAAACAAGAAAAGATTTCGGTGATTTCAATATATCTGTGGATCGATACAGAGAGAGGGCTATAAGAGCTGCATCAAACGACTTCGACTTCAGGTCTGTATATGCAATCCTGAATGAGCTTTCTGAAGAGGTGAATAAAAAAATGGAGTCGATTTCCCGTGAATCGACGGCAAAAATACTGGAGTTCATGGATGATATCAATTCATTTCTATGTTTTATTGATACCCGATCAGATATTGGGATTTTGGATAAGCTAATGGAGAATATTATTTCATTCAGGGATAATCTCAGGGCACGAAAGGATTTCGATCTTTCCGATCAGCTCAGAGAAAAGCTGAAGGATGCAGGCATAGAACTTGAGGATAAGGGTGGCATGACAAAATGGAGAAAAAGGCAGTGAAATCAGCCTGGTTAATCGTGGATCTTGTCAATGATTTTGTTACGGGTAAATTCGGTTCAAAGAAAGGGATTCAGGTAGCAGACAGGACGGCTAAAATTTTGAAGGATCTGGATGGCAAGATTCCTGTCATATTCACCCTGGACACGCATGTCCCGGGGGATCCTGAATTCAGCGTATGGGGCGAGCACTGTCTTATCGGCACAGACGGATCCAGACTGTATCCGAAGCTTGAGGGTGTAAAAAGCTACAGGATAACAAAAAGGCATTATGACGCCTTCCTGGGAACAGACCTGGATCTTTATTTAAGGATGAATTCTTTCCAGCACCTTTACATCTCCGGTATAAGTACGGATATATGCGTACTGCATACGGCAGCAGGGGCATTTTTCCATTATTACGGTATCACGATCATATCAGATTTATGCACAAGCATAGACCCAAATGACCATGAAAGTGCAATAAAATTTATGCAACGTTATTATGGAGCAAATATAATCGATGAGTCTGGATTCAGGAGGGAAGTAATCTGAATGACTTTCAACATGTCTAGCGAGAAAGATATTTTAAATGGCGATAATGCGGATATATATTTCAAGCGGGCGCTTAAAATTCTTGAATCTGAAAACATTGATGATTCAATAACAGCGGAAGTAACTGTTTCATCATTTGAAAATCCATGGGTGACATTCAGCGGACTTGATGAGATAATATCTTTATTGAAAGGAAAGAACATTGATCTTTTTGCATTGCCGGAGGGGACAATAATACCATACAGGGATGTCCATGGCACCCCGGTACCTTTCATATCAGTCCGGGGAAAGTACAGGGACATAGGTCTGTATGAGACATCCCTTCTGGGTTTTATATGCCAGTCTTCCGGGATAAGTACAGCGGCTTCACTTGTGAGAATAGCATGCGGTGATAAACCATTCTTTTCTTTCGGGATACGGAGAATGCACCCATCTATCGCACCCATGATAGACAGGGCTGCATACATCGGCGGGGCAGACGGCGTCTCCGGTTCCCTCGGAGCCAGAATCCTTGGTATCGAGCCGGTCGGAACAATGCCGCATGCACTCTCATTGCTGCTGGGAGATGAAAAAGCCTGGAAATCTGTTGCTTCTCAGGCAAAAGGTGCGACCGTCCTCATCGATACATATGATGATGAGAAGTTTGGTGCTTTAAAGGCTGCCGGGCTTCTCTCCAACCTGAAATATGTGCGCCTGGACACACCATCCTCCAGAAGAGGAAATTTTGCAAATATTATAAGGGAGGTAAGATGGGAACTCGACCTCCGGGGCTTCAAGGATGTCAAGATAATGGTATCAGGAGGCCTGACACCTCAGGACATCGTTGTTCTAAGAAATGCAGGTGCAGATTCTTTCGGTGTCGGCACTTCAATTGCATCCGGAAAGACGGTTGATTTTTCGATGGACATCGTGGAGATTGCGGGAAAACCGATCACAAAGAAAGGGAAGTTTTCGTCCCGGAAGGATGTTCTGCGGTGCAACAAATGCCACAGCGTTCTTGTAATACCTGATGGATCCAGAATTCCGCAATGTGAATGCGGCGGCAGTTATGAATCTCTCCTGATTCAATACTTAAGATCCGGGACTGTTTCAACCGAGGAAACGCCCGCAAAAGCAAGGGATAGGGCAATGGCATGGATTCATTCTACCATAAATAAAGATGAGCCGGGGGTTAAGTAATTTGAAAGCGGCGGTAATGCAGGGTATAAATAAGGGAATAAGTGTCGAGGATCTCCCGGATCCAGTTCCGGCAGGCGACGAGATTGTCATAGAGCAGAAACAGACAGGAGTCTGCTACAGAGATATCCTTACTTATACCGGTTTTTTTCCGAGAGCCAAATTTCCTATCGTGCCCGGACATGAAATTTCCGGTAAGATAATCGCCACTGGTCCGGATGTCAGAAACTTCAAGGTTGGGGATCGCGTCGCGACCCTTATATATGTTCCCTGCGGTATCTGTAAATTCTGTTTGACCGGAAGGGAAAATCTGTGTCCTAATAAGAAGACAATGGGCGAAAATCTTCAGGGATCCTATGCAAAATACGTCAAGGTTCCTGAAAGGATAGCCGTTCCGGTTCCCGTCAACGTTCCAGAAGAAATGGCCACTATAACGGCATGTGTCACTGCCATGGTTTACCATGCGATAAGCGTTGTAGGCGATTGCAGGACAGGTACCAGGATACTCATAACCGGAGCCAGCGGCGGTGTAGGTTCAAATGCCATTCAGATAGCCCATGCACTCGGCTGTGAGGTATTTGCGTATACAAGCTCTCCTGACAAAAAGGAAGCAATATACTCTTTTGGCGCCGATTATGTGCTTACCGGGGAAAACTTCGACAGGGATGTAAAGAATATAAGCGGCGACGGTGTTGATATCGTTCTTGAAGCAGTAGGTATGCCCACGTTTTTAAGATCATTTCGATCACTTGCATTTGGCGGAAGGATGATTGTTGTTGGAAACATCGAACCAAAAAACGCTGAGTTGCCAATCGGAGCAATGATACTGAAAGGCAACAGGATAGAGGGGAGCATCAGCTCAACAAGATATGATATGATATCCACCCTCCATCTTGCGGAAAAAGGGAAGATAAAACACATCGGAACAGCACATTTTGGTCTCTCAGAGATAGAGGAGGCATACTCTTTAATCAGGAGCAAGAACCACACTGGAAGGGTCTTTATAGATGTGTGATCCATATTTTAACAGCCTGTCGTAAATCGAAATCAAAAGGATTATTATTGAGATAAAATTGCCGTCCTGATAACATGGAAGAGCTCATTTGCAATATTGAATTCGAGAAGGACGAGGATACATTTTATGCTCATCTGAGGACTGAAATAGGCGGCCTCAGAGAGTTCACCGGCGTCACCTTTGATGATGTACTCAACCAGGTTATCGTGGAACTCGAGGAAGAGCTCTCCTGAAGCCGGTTCAGATTTTGTACCAAAAAACATTAATTACCTAATGAGTTAATAGTTTAGTGAAAATATTATCAATTCTTGCTGTTCTTATTCTTCTAATAGCGCCAGCAGCGTATGCTGGCGGTCCGGCAACATCCGTCAAGGTTACGACTGGATCATACCCGGAAATTTCTGTTAATACCAGCAGGGAAAATGATATCTCTGTATCTTACTCCTACCTGCTGCTTACCCTTCATCTTGACGGAATGGGTTTCGGTTCAGCGGGAGCAATATCAATATTCGGTGCTAATCTTGAGAAGGTCGACTGGCATATAAAGCAGGCAGGTTCAGTGACATATTTTAACTCGTCATTCTCACTTTCACCAACATTAATGAAACCACTTGGCAATCTATCCGGGAGTTATGACAACCTCACCTCCTTCTATCCACAGGTGACAATGTCAGTCCAGATGGGTTATGCAAAGAATATAGTTGACACAATTTATGCCCAGAATACAAACAACACAACCGACTCAGTACAGTTCACGAATTTAAGCCAGTCAACCTTCTATATCTCGAATTATATTACAGTCAATTTACCATCACTGACACCTTCACTCTTCAGTATGCAGCCTTCATACTCACTTGAACTGCTTCAGCAGATCAATAGTTCCATTAACGGAACAACACCGAGACTTGATGGCATTGAGGGGCAAATGGGGTTTACTCCATTCATGGGATTTGCTTTTACCCATTCAAACACAATAAAAAAATCAAAGAGTTTATTCTGGTGGCCTGAAAACTACACTGTCAATAATTCTTCAAAGGAAATAAAGGCATATATGCTGAAAAGATTCAGCGGCGTATATCTCGGTTTCCAGTATTCAGCAAGCCAGAAAAGCTCCGTCATCTTCCAGGATCCTTACTTCAGCATACTGAATGAAACAATAAACGGCCTAAAGATAGTCAACCAGAAGCTTCATCAGATATACCAGACACTTGTTGATAACATCGAATACCTTTCAACTGGATCAGTAGCAGGTCTCCTGCTTATTGGCGCAGCCTATGTTTCATACAGAAGAAAAAAATTCTAGGGGCCAAGAAGCGATATTAGGGCTGAAGCCATGCTGTCCAGGAAACTTACCCTATATTTTGCCAGAACATCAAGGATGCCCTGCCTGTCAGTAAGTGAAACACCATTCTTAGACTTCACAATTATGCCATCATCGATTAATCCGTCTAATTCCTCACGGAAAGAAGCATTCCGTAACCACTTTTCCACATACTTCGCCGGCGCATTTCCCTTACCGGCCAGGCATGTCAGTATGATTTCCCGCGTAATTCTATTCCTCAAATAGAAGACAATGCTTCGTTCCATGGAAGTACCGGAAACATTGGAAAAATACCTGAGCATTTTTCCGTCTTTTTTCTTGACTATGATATTCTCCTTTTCGAGCTGATACAGGTGATACTCAAGCTGACCAGTCGCCATTCCTGATTTCCTCTGGAGTTCCCTGAAGTGGAGACCAGGGTTCTGGCTAATTGTATCTAGAATAATCGACCTGGTATCGCCTTTTGCTATCAAGATCAGCTTCCCCTAACTACCCCCGAATAAAAAATCAGCAAAATAAAAAGATCCGTCAGGGAAAAAATGAAAAGGTCTAAGTATATTGTGCCAAAAACACTGAATGCTGTCAGAATAAGAATAAAATCTGAGATAAGTATGAGGGCGAAAGATGCAAGCAGGTAACGGAAGATCCTCATACCTCCCACCCTGATTGCCTTTGCGACCACGACGATCATGAAAATTGAAAGTATCATCGATATTCCGGTCAGAAAGATTAGAAAATCCACCATGCTTGTTTCTTATACAAAAATGATAATGACCTTATAAAATATTACCCATAAACTGTTATGACCCAGAAGAAGCAAATATTGCAAGGTTCAAAAACTTCATTCATTGAGCATGAAACCATGCCTCATTAATTCCCGTCTGACATCGGACGGGATCTTGCCGCCTGACAGCTGGGATATTTTTCTCATCCATCCAGATTTCTGTTTCTCCTTAAATGTGTATATTTCATTCTTCGTCAATGTCAACAGGATCATACCTGATCCATATGCAGATTTTATAAGGTCCTGCAGGTATAAGGAAATGAGTTCCTTCTGCGTTATTATTCGAATTCCCTGCGGTTTCTTCCTGAAATTCATCAGATCCCTGGTTGCGTAAACTATCTTGGATCCTCCATGTATCTTTGCCTTGAAGATTTTTCCTGCTTTCATCATGTCACGGCAGATGTCTTCAAAAATTTCCTGGTCGCTGTCAGAAACAGCAAAACGTGAAAACCTTTCCCAGTCTATGAACCCGAACCTTTCAATCAATTTGCGTATGGATAAAGTGAAAGCTTCTCTTTTATCAAATTTCTCAGGGACGAAGATATATTTCCTGTTAGCATCCTTTGCAATGATTGACCTGAGGAATAATGTCTTCAGCGTGCTTCCGATTCCAAATATGTTTGTCCTGAGGCCCATTATAACTTCTCTTTCGGATACACCGTTTGCCTCCATTACGAGACGGAGAACACGGGTCTCGTTTTCCGTCAGTTTCCGGTCCCGCAGACTCCTGAAAAGTGATGCCGTTTCGATAGTACCGTACACGGACTGCCCATAGGCCCCCCTTATTGTATATAGGATTCTGGATCTGATGTAACTATTAAGCTGAACTGGAGATATCCCGGAATACGATGCCTCAACTTCATTGAAAAAACCGAATGGCGAGTTCTTTATGTTATCGTAGACAGAATCCGGTGATGAGTGCGACTTTTCCTCCCTGTAGGCAGCATAATAAAGCAGGGTTTCAGGTGAAATATCAAGAAGTGTGATCTCACCAATCGAGAAGGATTTTTCAGTGACAGGGATACCGTATGAACTTGCGAGTTCGATTACCTGCTTCGGTGCGTTTTCATATACAACAGTGGTGAAAATGTTTCTGTCTACCAGATCTTTCAGGTATGGAACAAAAGACGCTGCACCATCGATATCAGAAACAAAACCGTCTGAGAGCATCATGGTATCCTCCCTGATTTCCATGTTGAATGATAAAACGGATCTCCCGTTGTAAAAGAAGTGATGATCCGTGTCTGTATTCTTGAACTCCTTTCTTAGATAGACGGAAACCGGATCAAGATCAGAAATGACTGCAGCATTTTTCTCTTTCAAGTCATGAATGCTTCCAAATTTTACATCTCCGTCAACATAATTTCTTTCAGCATCTATCATGCCCTCAAGATCGTTTGTATAGAACCAGAAGAAGGAGGAGAGCTCATTAAGGGATACCGGGCCATATTTTTCGATCATCATTTTAATAGCATCCTTCTTGTTTATCGGATCCGAGAGACCCTTGATCACAAAGAGTGAATTATCACGGCCATGTCCAATCAGGCAGCCGAACTCGGCACTTCTAACAAGTTGTTTTATCACCTGGCGATCGAAATTCAGTGTGCTGGCAAGATCCTGCTCCGTCCGGACGCCAGAAGCAACCGCCTCAACCAGGGAGGCTATATTCCTGTCCGGTTTCTCATACCTCAAGGAATGAAGGGCATCAATCAGCCATCCTGCAGCAACCGTCTCTTTATGTCTTATGATTCTCCCAGTCTTTACGGATCCGCTTTCTATTAAACTGTCCAGTTCATCCCTGTTGAAATTGGCACACCTTGATGTGTATGACCACTCGTCCATTGAGAATCCGTACTCGGTAAAATACTCCCCTATATCCTGAACAGACCTGGTAAGCCAGTTGACCCGGAGCTGCTGAATATCTTTAGTATCCCCACTCTTCAGGGCATTAAGATCCTCCTGCAGAATATACTGCTTTGAAAATACCGGAGTGATGAAATCGAAATTGACAGATCTCTCATCGAGCATCCGTGCTAGGGCATTCTCAAGATCCTCCTGCTTTACAGGTATCCTGATACTTATCTCGTCAACAGTGAGTGGCCCGGTCGACCCTAAAAGCAACCGTATCATTTCCATTATAGACTCTATCTTATCTTTTTTACTGAAAGGCAGGTCATTTCTGAAGTAGATCACGTTTCCATCCACTATCTCTCTTCTGATAAGGTAATGAGACTCCAGACTGGAAAGCTCATTCCTGAGATCCTGCTCTGCTTCCTTTGACTCGGATCTGATCTCCCTGAAGGTTTTTCCAGTGCAAAGATCTATAATCCTGGATTCATGAGGTAAATCATCAGCTGGAATGAATGCACTTCTTACGATATCGTAATAATTGATCGATGTCCACTGGGGAGCCTTCGCAAATACCGATACGAGTTTCCTTTCGTGAATTATTTCCTCAATATCTTTCTTGATGTCATACGATGCATATGGAAATGGAGAATTAAACCTGTTCCTGAGTGGATCGACAAAGAGGAAATGGTCAATATTCCTCACAAGATCCTCCTTGCTGGCTATTTTTGGCACCTTCGACAGGAAATAGTTCTCGACAACCTTTGCCTCCCTGAACATAAAGGAAATTGTGTTTCCTGAATAAATCCTGTCAAGTATCTTCCCCTGAAGATCCTTCAATATCTTTGATCGGTCCTCCATCAGAACTATATCTGAGATACCTGCAAGTATGAGGCCATACGAGAACGGGCTACCCTCATGTGCATAATCATTTATCGAATACTGCCCGCCCTTTATCACAGTATCTACATACCTTTGAGCCCTGGGGACGTCCATCATATCATTCATTATCTCATGATAAGTCTCCTTGATAACCGGGAAATTCTCCATCGAACCGAGGGTACGCAGGACCTTATCGCTTCTCAGCTGCTGCCTTACCACAGATATATCAAAGCCCTTGTATTTCCTGAGGACCATCAGCGACCTTGTCGCGCAGTGCCTGAACCTCTGCTTGAAGACCTCTGTATTGATTATTGACCTCTTTACAATATCATTGAAATCTGCCTTCTTGACAAGGTTTATCTGATCCTTTATCGGCACCTTCTGTGGAAATGTGAGCATAAAACCATCATCTGTAACACTGATTCTAACATTAATGGAAAATTCATTAGTAATCGCAAGTGCAAAGCTCCGCGAAAGTGCATCGTTTACCCTTCTTCCCAGAGGCACATGATAGATTGTGTTGAAAAGATTTGAATCGTCTATGTATCCTTCTACGAGAAGGTGTCTGTCAGTCGGGATCCCAAAGTTTTTCTGTGACCGGATATAGGATGCTATACTAATTGCGCCTGACCGGTCAAGCCGGTATTCCCTTTCAAGCCAATCCTCGACTTCCTCTCCTCTGTCTATTCTCCTTGCTACTTCCTCCCGGAACTTTCCGACAAGCACGCCGAGATCGTAACTTCTCGGGAGCATCTCTCCTGTCCACGATGGAACTGTCGGACGCATACCAGTTGCATCCTTGACTATTACCCTGTTTCTTCTTGTGCTCAGAAACATGTGGATCTTGGCACCAAGTACAAAGACATCCCCAGGTTTCAAGCGTTCAACAAACTTGTCGCTCAGCTGACCAAGATGCTTTCCAGCCTCATTCATTACCTGGTAGTCCGCCTCTTCCGGTATTGTGCCGACATTCATGAAGAAGATCATTCTTGAGCTCTTCTTCTTGCCGAATTTTTGATCGGTTTCATCCAGCCATATCTTGGAATAAATTGTCTGGTCCTCGACCTGACCGGCCAGATACCTTAACGTGTTCATGTAATCAGCATGATCAAGGTTATGATATGCAAAGGAACCTTTCAGAAGATCATAAGCCTCCTCGATGCCCCATGCCTTTTCAAGTGACATGCCCACAAGGACCTGTGAGAGGACGTCAAGAGAATTTTCAGGCACAGTCACCCTATCTATTTCCCTGTCGTAAGCGGCCTTCGTAAGTACGGCGCATTCCACCAGATCATCCAGTTCAAAAACAACAAATCTCCCTTTCGATAAAACATCAAGGCCATGCCCGGATCTTCCTATTCTCTGCAGCCCCTTGGAGACAGACTTGGGGCTTCCAATCTGTATGACAAGATCAATGAATCCTATGTCAATCCCCAATTCCAGGGAAGTCGATGTTATCACGCACTGAAGTTCACCGTTCTTAAGCCTGTTCTCGACATCAAACCTTGTTTCCTTTCCAAGGGAAGAATGGTGTGCTTCTATGCTTTCAATTCCCCTCGCCTTCAACCTGATCGCGACATGTTCCGTCCCGCTCCTGGTATTGGTGAAAATCAAGGTTGTTCTGTGCTTCCTGATCAGGTCTGTGAGGATATCATACATCTTTTCATTGGCTACCTCATAACTGACTTTTGTCAGATCAGAAACTGGTGTCAGGACTTTAAGATCTAACGACTTCTTGATATCTGATTCAATTATTTCGAAAGGTCTTCTTTCGCCGTTGTTATAGCCGCAGAGATACGTTGCAATGAGATCGAGCGGGGCCTGCGTGGCTGACAACCCTATCCTCACAACGTTGCCTGTGATAGCTTCAAGCCTCTCCAGGTTTGCGGAAAGAAGGGTACCCCTCTTGTTTGACGAGATCTCGTGGATCTCATCTATTATAACGTATTTTATGCTTTTAAGGTGTTCTCTGAATTTTGGCGCAGTAAGGGATAAAGAGAAGGATTCCGGGGTCGTGATCAATATGTGAGGCGGTTTTCTAAGCATCTTCTGCCTTTCGTTCTGCGGTGTGTCACCAGATCTTACGCCAACCCTGATCGATGGAAAATCGTGCCCATGCTCTTCTGCTATTTTATAAATCTCGTTCAGGGGTTCTTTCAAATTCCGGTCTATATCATTGGCAAGCGCCTTAAGAGGGCTGATATAGAGACAGAAAACAGAGTCTTTTAATAAACCGTTTCTTGCCTGTATGAACAGTTCATTAAGGATTGCAAGAAAAGCAGAGAGCGTTTTACCTGTTCCAGTTGGACTCGAAACAAGAACGCTCTTCCCTGCATGTATCAGAGGGATGGCTTTCTTCTGAGGATCAGAAAGACCGCTGTACTTCAGGTTGAACCATTCTGATATTAGTGGATCGAGAAATGGCAGCTCATTCTCTACTCTGAAGATGTTTTGCAGTGGTTCTTCCATGTCGGAAATCCTTGATTAAGTTTAAATGAATATATAACAGTTCTGTGAATTTTGAAGATAGAGATTAATTAAATTTGACACCGACGGTCTCTATTTTAACCTGTTCATCCATTTGTGTTATTTTACCTGTACACCCCGCTTGAATACATGATTTACTCTTCCAAGATCCTTTATGTTTTCGAGAGGATTTCCATCAACAGATACAATATTTGCTGGAAAGCCTTTAGTTATTCTTCCCTGCTTTACACCTATCTTGCTTATGTTGCCTGTTGAGGTCCTCAGTGCCTCTTCATTGGTCAATCCGCACATCTCAGTCATGAGAACCATTTCCATCCAGTTTTTTCCTATATCCAGTTCTTTTCCGGTAAGATAGAGCAAATCTGTACCACATAGAATATTTATGCCGAGTTTCATGGCTTCAGGAACGACCTTCTCAATTCCTTCCCTCACTTCCTTTATCTTTTCAAGAGACCACTCGCCGATCCCTGAAGCCTTGCCGTATTTTGATATCAATTCTATTACTGTCAATGTCGGTGTCATCGACACGCCATTCTTTGCCATGAGTTTTAGGGTTTCATTTTTAAGAAGTGTCCCATGCTCCAGTGTCTTTACACCACCCTCCACAGCGTTTCTTGCACCAGCGTCACCGTGAGCATGGGCAGCAACGTAGGTTCCGGCTTTCTTTGCCTCCCTAACTATGCTCCTTATCTCTTCTAGAGTGAATTGCTCCTGAGTAGGTGCATCCCTGTGGGAAAGCACTCCCCCGGTAGAGAATATCTTTATAAAATCAGCTCCGCTCCTTAGAACTATTCTTGCTTTTTTTATGCATTCATCAACGCCGTCGCATAAATAAGATAACCCCGATGAACGTTCGGACATATCAAGCGGAATAGCATGTGAAGCTTCTCCATGTCCAAATGTCTGGCTTAATGCCTTCCCAGCTGCGGATATGTCAGGGCCACTTATTATCCCATTATTCACAGCATTCCTGAGGTAAATAGAGTTTTCCCATCCGCAATCTCTTACGAAGGTGAAACCTGAATCCAGCATTTTCTTAAGCCATGGGATGGACATTAGAAGGTGATCCCTTGCATCCAAAGTTAAACCTTCCGCAAAGATATTACCTGACCGATAGCCAGTGATGTGAATATGGGCATCCGTCATACCTGGCATTATGAAAGAATCACCTAGGTCTAAGGTGTGATCGCCTCTAAGTCCTTTTCCGATCTCTACTATTAAACCATCTTCAATGGCAATTTCATTATCATTTAGCAGCTTTTCACCATCAAAAACATATTTTCCCTTGATAATTTGCTTCATGCTATGACAAATTGTTTTATTGTAATTAATATTTTGATCAATTCGCACCGTTAATTTTTAGTTGATGAGCAGAAATGATACAATAAAGAGGTACGCCGAATTGCAGCTTTTGTTTTGAGCGTAAACCAGAACAGTCACTATTATTTAGAGTAACGCTGCATTGATCAATCATTATCTATTCCTGGAATGTCCGGGTATAAGTGTTCCTGGTTCCAGCAGTGTTGATCGATTATTCGGAGAGCCCAAGAAAACACCATCATCGTCCCTGCTCACGTATTTTCTCAATGGTCATGGACTATGGATAAAAGATATGAAGTTGGTTCTATTTTGAAGAAACACATCTTTGATTAAGTTCTTTGGTCTATATATTATTCACAATGCCGAACCTGATACTTTGTTTCTGATTCTCCTCTAAATTCATGATAAAGGCAAATAAAACCATATAGTCCCGATCAAAAGGTCTACATTTAAAGAGACAAAGATCATAAGCATTTCAATCCACTTGAGATACCAGTCCACAACGGTAGAATGTGTAAATCATTTCGGGGGATATAGTAGTGCGTGATAAAATGATAAACATTGAATCTCAAAGCAGGAAGGATTATTACATGGATGGAGAGGAAAAGTTTGGTTATTTCACTTCCCGAATTTATAACATGACGAAGCTTTCAGGGACAATTAGGGATTTTTACAGATTCATAACAGATGATATCAGGAAAATAAGGCCTGCAAGGATCCTGGACATAGGAAGTGGTACCGGTACGATACTGATGACCGTATTAAAAGAAAATCCTGAGATAAGCGGGATTGGAATAGATCCGTCAAAGCACATGGTACGTAAGGCAAATCTGAAATCGAAGAGAAAGGGTTTATCAGGTAGACTGAGGTTTTTGCAGGGAAGCAGCAGACAGATAGAAGTTTCACAGAAGTTTCCTTTAATAATTTCATCACTTTCATTTCACCACTGGAAAGAACGCAACGCATCGCTTGTAAATATTATGAAATATCTTGATGAATCAGGAAAATTCATAGTCTACGAGATGTATGATGACGGAAGCCTCAACAGGAAATTGGTTAAATCACACCTGATGTCATCAGACGATTTCAAGAGGATATCTGAGGCAACCGGTTTTCCAGTTGATATTTCAGTGCAGAAAGGAATCTTGAAAGCTGTATATTCAAGATGAATTACACAAAACGAATGCCATTACGGGCAAGGTTTTCAACTATCTTAATGCTTTCCCGGTTGCCTGTCCTGTAATCGGATAAGACATCGGAGTAAAAGGAAATGCATTTATCATAATCCGCATAGTTCACGGGCTTTGGTATACCATCCTTCCCTCCCAGTGCAAAGGAATACTTTATCGGATCTTTGTAGGAAGGCTGAGATCCGAATATTACTTCCGCAAGATAGGATAATGCCCTCATTGTTGATGCACCAACCCCCTTCATGGTAAAAAGTTCGTTAAAAGAACCTGGAGATCGTTCATAGATGGCCCGCATTTGATTCCAGTCCACCCTTATATTCATGTCCAGGACTCGGTTATTATCAGACGGAAAGAGTGTTGACTGGTTTGGCTTTCTTTCAAATTCCCTGAATCTGGTTGGGTTATCCTTCAATACGGAAACAATGTCCTCTCTGTGTTCCGAGCTTTTAGATGTGGATAGGTCAACAACGTCCTTTTCTTCCCTGACAGCTGATATGCCGGCCCTGTTATCGTTTATGAAATCATTGACCCCGCGATAGAACCAGTGGTATCTTCTTGCGGTTCGGGAAACATTATTCATTCCCTGCTGGATAATCGACCATCTACCCGTCCCGGATGTTACGATGAAATGCAAATAGAGGTCATAGCGGTCCAAGAGCAACCTCTGATCAACCTTTGCGACAGTTTTTGACTTGTAAAGAAGATCTGACCTGACAGTATCGCTGATAAATCCCGTTTCCTCAAGAGAGGAAGCTTCGCCGCTTATCAATGACATCTTTCTGCCCTTTCCTCCAATTATTTTCACCCCATAATCGGACTGCGAAAAATGCTCCTTCATAGCAGCCAGTGTTGAGGTAGTCGTGCCGCTCGAATTCCAGTCAAAACCGATTGCGAGCGAAAGCGAATGAAACCAGAATGGATCTGATAACCTTAATAAAAAATCTTCAATACCGAATTTTTCTATGATCAGGTCGCATAAATGGCCGGAAAGAATTATCATCCGCCTGAAAAGCTTCTCTGGCGGATGGCCATAATGAAGTGGAAGTATTGCTGTGCCTGTTTTTTCCACTTTTAGTTATCTACTTTTCCTTATTAGCCTTTGGCTTTCCCTTCGTGGTAGAAGGCTGCGATTCAGGTTTCTTTTCAGTAACTTTTTTGGTTTCCGAATAATGGCACCGTCCGCAGGTAAACCTGTTCTCGTGTTCCGCAAGGAATACACCAGGACCGCATCTTGGACAGAATCTCCTTGATCTCACAAGATGATCTGATTCAACAACGTAAAGCTCTCTTTTCTGCATCTACTGCCCCTCTTTTCTCTTCTCTTTGAGGCCGTTTCTTATAAGCTCATAATCAGGTTCGTATAGCATCGCACTTTCCTTGTTCTGATAAATTTTGGAATACCCCTTAACCTCATGCTTTCCAGTTTCCTGTATGTTCCTGTCAACGATTACAAGTTCCGGATTTGCAGAGAAATTCTTTGCTATTATCTCCTTGATCTTGCTTCTCTGTGGCGTTGGTTCTCCGGAATAATGCATGGTATAGGTTATCTCCTTTCTTTTAAGCAGGACGTTGTCACTGACTTTTTCAACTTTTAACTCTGGCATTCTATTTCCATCCTTTCTAACATTTCAATTATATGCGTCCTTAGACCATGATTTACCTCAAGGCTAGCCATACCAGTATCTGGGACGCCGTAGGCTACCACCGTATTGTCATCGGAATAATAAATTATTGGTAAAGCCGCAAGATCTTCCTCTCCTTCGACTTCGATCCTTGCTTCCCTTGATCCGGAAAGAATTTTACCAATCATCAGGAACAGGTCATGTGAAATTGTACCAGGGTCATTTCTTATCCTGATGGATCCTTCCCGGTGAGAAAAACTTCCATCCTCAACCCTCTTTGTCTTAAGGTCAACCACCTCAAGGAAAATCTTCAATCCTGCCTCTTCTAATTTCCTTGTGGTCACGTCGCCAACCGTGATCAATCTAATACGCCCTGAAAGAGACCTGAAGTATGATATGTCCCTCAAAACATGCTTATTTGCGCTGATCTCTTTCAAAATATCAGGAGATAGTTTAAATCTACATCCTGACTTTAATTGCATACATACCAGGCATTCTTATGGAGGCTTTCTGTGCTATTACTGATTCCGTTGGTTCCGAAATCAGAACAAAACCTGACCATTCCTCCGTTGTCTTTTCCTCACCATGGATCGGGCAGTTTCGTTCAACTGTAAGAAGCTTGCATTTTTTGCATGCTCTCAGCACTTCCTTCATTTAACCTTCTCCTTCTTAACCTGATAAAGCCAGTCGACCCTTCCCAGACCAAGCTGTTTCATGTTTAAACCAATCCTGCTGTCAAGCATTGAAGCGGATGCAAGATTAAGCGAAACTATCTTGACCCTTACCTTGTCGCCCACCCTTATCTCCCTCTTTGTTTCCTTCCCTATTATTCTCTGGTTTGTCAGATCTGTACTGATCATGTCATCCATGATCTGACTGATGTGAAGCAGACCCTCAAAAGGACCAAAACGCACAAAGGCACCGAATTCTTTAACTGATGTTACAATGCCGTCCACGACCTCCTGCATCTCAGGCAGGTATCCAAGTGCTTTGTATCGTATTGATTGATAAACGCCTCCATCTCCATGCACAATTGTGCCCTCCCCTACAGTCTTGACAGAAACAACAGAAATAATGAAAGCCTTCTTATTCTGATAATTTGCTTCAGTCAGGTCAATTAACTTCCCCTCAATCGATTCCTTTGCAACCTGCTTTACTGCATCGTCGTAATCCCCACTCAGTTTTTCAGGCGGAATCCTTGCAATATATTCCTTTTCAACAGTTATATACATAATATATCCTCATGAAGTGGCATTTTCCAGTTTCTCAGTGGAACATTGTAGAAACATGCAACTGGCTTTCAGGATGCGGAGGACAATTATTAATTTTCTCTTATATTTGGTGAAAGGCAATACCTTTGCAAAAGAATATATGTCAATGGCTCGATCGTATCGTTAATATTACAAGAAGCATTAGTATTAGAGCAATTGGTACTATAAACAGGAATGTTTCCCTGAAGCCAATAATCTGGATAGAATAGCCACCAATTATGGGGCCGGCGACCATGACTATTGTATTAACAGAAAAGAAATAACTGTTCGCTGAACTACGTTCTTCAGGTCCATATGACCTTGTCAGGTAAAGCAGGGAAAGCGGATAGCTCAATCCATGAGGAATACCTAGCAACGCCAGTGCAAATACAAACATTATTATTTCTGAGGAGATGTAAACAAGGCCAAGCCCTAAAAGAGTTAATACCATTGTCAGAAAGACAGGTATTATCATTCCAGCTTTATTTTTTTTCAATGATAATGTGAGTCTTGACAGGAACGAAGTTGAAAAGAATACTGTGTAATATAACGTAACATCAGAAAGAGATGCACCGAGAACGGATTTGGCAAAAATACCGGCGTATAATGTAATCAAAATGAAAGGGATACCGTATGATAAATTCAGGTATACAGCAGTCCTGAATCCAGGATTAAGTGAGAACTTTTTCTTCATGTTCTTGTTACTTTCATCCGGAAAGTGAATGAATGGGGATAAACAGAGAGCCAACGCCGCCAGTGGAAGAAAGAGTATGAATGAATCCTTAAGCGGCAATATCTTGAGCAGGTAGGATTCATAAAGCGGTCCGAGGATCAAGCTTAAACTGAGAGATGTAGTATAAAGGGAAATGGATCTCTCCCTGACATTCTTATCGGGAAAAAGACCAGCTGCTGTTACAATATTAGGCATGATAAAACCAAGAGTGGCACCCGATGCAATTGTTACGAACCATACGAAGAAAGGATCCGTGAGAAAGTAAAGTAAAAAAACAACGGTATAAAGGCCCATTGAGACTATAAACGCGGTCTTTCTTGTTTTCGGCTCCAAACGGGCATTCAAGACCGTTGTGAAGAAAGTTGAGAGGCCAAAAATAGCTCCTAATACACCCACAAGGAGCCTGG
>JAJZLW010000088.1 GCA_021850505.1 Thermoplasmata archaeon | reverse complement strand
GGAAGGAATTGGAGGATATCCTGGTTCTCGAAAACGGTAAGAGAAGGATAGAGTCTGTAGGTGAAGTAGATGGCGTAATTGATCAGATGGTCTATTATTCAGAATTCGAAAGAAAATTGACAGGGGATCTTGTGGAAGGCGATTCATTTGAAAGAAAGATATTGCAGTATAAGGTTCCATATGGCGTAGTGCTTGCTCTTACACCATGGAATTTCCCGGCCGCAATGGTTGCAAGGAAGCTTGCTCCAGCCCTCATCACCGGAAATACCGTTGTATTGAAACCAAGTTCAGATACACCAAAATCAGCCGAATGGATTACTATGAAGCTACAGCAGGCGGGGTTGCCGAAAGGTGTCCTGAATTTCATAACTGGCAAGGGCTCAGAGATAGGCGATTACATGGTTGCTCACAAGAAGGTTTCTCTTATAACGATGACGGGCTCAACTGCAACGGGACAGAGGATAATGCAGAAGGCTTCAGCAAACATGGCGAAACTTGTTCTTGAGCTTGGCGGTAAGGCACCTTTCATCGTGTGGAAGGATGCAGACCAGAAGAATGCGCTGAAGACACTTCTGTGGGCTAAATTCTGGAACAGCGGCCAGTCATGCATTGCGGCGGAGAGGGTATACGTCCATTCTGATATCTACAAGGAGTTTGTTGATAAATTCGTCAATGCAACTAAGCAGCTTACAGTGGGTGATCCGGAAACGGCGGATATGGGCCCACTTATTAACCTATCAGCAGTAAAAAACATGGAGAAGGTTGTTCAGGATGCTAAAACAAGTGGCTCTAAGGTTCTTGCGGGCGGCAGTACAGCAAACCTCAAGGGTAAATTTGCAGGTGGCTATTTCTACCTGCCTACCCTTTTGGAGGAAAAGGAACAGAAAGCTTCGCTTTTCCAGGAGGAGATATTCGGTCCCGTATCGGGGATAATGGCTGTTGATGACCTTGATTCCGCCCTAAATCTTGCAAATGATTCGCAGTACGGACTTGCATCGTATCTTTTCTCGAAGGATTTCACTACAATAATGAAGGCAGCTGAGAGAGTCAGGTTCGGTGAGCTCTACGTTAACATGCCAGGACCAGAATCATCACAGGGATACCATACAGGCTTCAGGATGACGGGACAGGCCGGTGAAGGCAGCAAGTATGGTATCGAGGAATACCTGAAACTCAAGAATGTCTACCTTGAATATTCAGGCAAAGAGGTTTCAATCAATACAGTCAGAGAAGAACTAGTTCGTTGAATCCAGTGAGGTTATAACGCCGGTTGAACCGTTGAGATAGATTCTCTCACCTTTCTTCGGCATTCTCTTTATCTGGGTCAGGACAAGGCAGGATATCCCGGAATCCTTCAATTTTGATTTTTGTGAAGCAGTCAGAGACTTTGTTGTTACAATAACCTTTGTATCCTTTCCAGTATGATCAAATTCGGTATCAGTGAAGAGAATTTCTCCATTTTCTTCAGGATCCATTTTCACTTTCCCCTTTAAGCCCTTTCCCTCCGGATAGCCCCTACCAAGGAATTCGCCTATTGTGACAACACGAACATCACTTGTCCCGCCAAGCAGGAAGTATGGGGCACCGGATGCTACAACTATATCCTCCCCCTTCTTGAACAGGTTTTTGGGCTTTATCTTTTCAATTGCCTCAAGGACGCCGACAGATTTTTCAACGTCAGCAGGAAGCATCGCGACCCTGACGCCACGAACCATTGTCAACTTCCGCGCAAGTGATTCAGATGATACGATCGCAATGATCTCAGCATTCGGCCTCAGGGCGGAAAGCATTCTTGCGGTTCCCCCGTTTTTGGTAAAAACAACTATCTTCTGCGCGGAAATCTTCTCCGCCATTACCTTTGCTGCCTTGCACACAGAATAAGCGATCTGGTTCCCGAAGAACTCATCCGGCTCGTTCAGGTTGGTGGCAGACTTTTCTGCGTAGGCAGATATTTCATTCAGGTATCGGGCGACCTCGACTGGATATTTTCCTATAGCCGTCTCCTCCGATGTCATCACTATATCGCAGTTATCAAATATTGCATTCGTGACATCTGAGACCTCTGCCCTTGTAGGAACGTCATTCTGTACCATGGATTCAAGCATCTGTGTGGCAACAATCGCAGGTATTCCCTGCCTGTGTGCTTCGAGTATTATCCTCTTCTGGGCAATCGCGACCTCGCTGATCGGGAGCTCCACACCAAGATCACCCCTTGCAACCATTACAATATCAGATGCATGAGCTATCTCCCTGATCTGCGAATAACCGCTCTTTGTCTCTATCTTCGAAACGGTTCGACCATCCGATCCCGATGCCCTCAGTTGATCCTCAAGCTTCCACATGTCCTCTCTGGACTGAACGAACGAGAGGGCATAGAAGTCTACACCCTGTTTTGTTCCCTCTTCTATGAATGATAAATCGCGATCTGTAAGGGTTCCGAGATCTATCTTGACCCCGGGCACATTGATCCTTGCTTTTGACCTGATCTGCCCGGAATTCATTGCCTTAAGATTTACATGGCTGGAATCTGCCTCCACGACCGTGAACTGGTAGGAGCCGTCCTGCATTACAACCGAGTCGCCCTTTTTCAGCGACGAAAAGAAACTTGTCCTGTTAACAGGAATTCCAGAATCAGATAATGAGTATATCTTGCCCTGTTCAATCTTCATGGGTGCACTGAGCTCCCCAACCCTGAGTTCAGGGCCTTTGAGATCCAGAAGGATTGATATATGCGTTGATAGTTCAGAGTTAACGTAATCCGTAAGCAATCGAATCTTCTTCACATAGTCTGTCTCGATATGAGCCGTATTGATCCTGAGACCGGAGAGGCCGAATTTTGCCATTTTAAGAAGTGTTTCCCTGTTGTCGCTTGATGGTCCAACTGTGCACAGCACCTTTGTGTAAGGCATATATCGTCAGTATATCAAGTGATTAATATTTCACCATTTGCGGAAAGGATTCAGGATATCAGTAAAACAGAATCTGTCTCCTTTGAAACATAGACCGTAGATCAGACATATTCCTTCCTGCAGGAAGGTAGCATATTCGTGAGATCATCATTTAGCGCACTAAATTGCGCAAAATCCAGCTGCTGCTGGCTGTCGCTAAGTGCCGCAACTGGATTGGGATGCACCTCTATGATCAAGCCGTCTGCCCCAACCGCCAGGCCAGCTTTCGCAAGCGGCGATACATATCGGGATATGCCTGCTGGATGGCTCGGATCGATGATTACCGGAAGATCCGTTCTCTCCTGAAGTACCGGTACAGCGGAAATTTCAAGCGTGAATCTTGTAGACTGTTCGAATGTCCTTATTCCCCTCTCGGCCAGTATAACCTTGTTGTTCCCCTCCTTTGTTATATACCTCGACGCATTGATCAACTCATCAAGTGTGTTCCCAAAACCCCTTTTAAGCAGGACCGGAACATTGGTTCTTCCGACCTTTCTGAGCAGGGAAAAGTTCTGGGAATTCCGTGAGCCAATCTGTATTATGTCAGAAGCATCCATGAGCACAGAAAGATCCTCTGTATCCATCAGCTCCGTTGCAATCGCCATTCCTGTCTCCTCCCTGGCAATCTTCAGAAGCCGAAGGCCTTCCTTTCCAAGACCCTGGAAGGAATCTGGACTCGTCCGTGGTTTATAGGCGCCTCCTCTCAGTACCTTGACGCCAAGATTCGAGAGAAATTTGGCAGTTTTTACAATCTGTTCCTCGCTTTCAACGGCGCAGGGACCAGCAATCATAAGGAACTTTCCGTCATGGAATTCAATGTTGTCAGTTATATTGAAGGAAAAACGCATCAAGCCGCCCCCATCCTGTTAAGCATCGATGTACCGATCAGGAAACCTGAAAAGTTTTCAGTGTAGATGGATGGTATGTTGGTGTAATCAAGACCGCTCTCCAGTATCTTTATGCCAGGCATCCCCTTTATCCTGGCAATCACGGTTTCCGTTTCGTCTTCTATCTGCATGGTCGAAAGGTTCCGCCTGTTGTATCCAAGTATGCTGTATGTATTGGGTTTACATTTCTCAAGCATATTTATTGAATGAAACTCAGTCACAACCTCCAGTCCCAGATCGATCGCATGTCCAGACAGTAACCTGAGCTGATCCCCTGAAAGGAAATCAGCTATCAGCAGGATTGCATCCGCTCCTGCATAATACGCGCTTAAAATCATTTCCCTGCTGGAAATGAAATCCTTTGCAAGGACTGGGATATTAAGGGCAGAAGCTTCCAGTAGATCAGAATATGAACCATGGAAATAATCTGGTTCCGTCAGGACGCTTATGCCTGATATCCCAAAATGCAGGATCTTATCGAAATAAACATGCATCTCCATTCCGTCTGGAATGCTGAAACCTGATGGGGATGATCTCTTGAATTCAGCTATGACGGGATGCCTTCCTTCCTTTCCTGAATCTATCAGGGATTTCGTAAGGCTCAGAATGCCGCGCCTGCGCATGCTTGACTTGATGAGTTTCCGCTGGGAATTTTTCCTGTATATTTCTTCTACTATTGACATTAACCCACCAGGAAATTCCTTATGATCCTGTCACCATATTCCGTGAAATGGCTTTCAGGGTGGAACTGTATCCCGAAAGTCTTGTTGTCGGCTGTGTGGAAACCCATGATAGAACCATCCGACTTCGCAATAGAATCCACGATTATCGATGCAGAAGGGTCGATAACGAGCGAATGGTACCTGACGGCACTGAATTCTTCAGGAACATCCCTGTAAAGCGGCGATGAAAAATGTCTTATAGTATCTATCTCGCCATGTTTTATGCTTTCAGCCCTTCTAACATTGCAGCCAAGCATGGTTGCGAGTAACTGGTGGCCAAAGCATATGCCCAGGACCCTCTTCTTTCCCAGTTCAAGTACATCGGTTGTTGAACCACGATCTCTTGTGTATTTAGGATTCCCTGGGCCGGGCGAAATTATGATCGCATCCGCATCATTGACGTTAACATCCCTGACCCTGTCATTTTCTATTATCTCCACGCTGTTGCCAAGGGCCTCAACTGCCTGCTTTATATTATAGACAAATGAATCATAGTTATCGATTATCAATACTTTCATTGAGCATTCCTCCAGTTGCACTGATCGATTTGTTGAACATCTCCTGGACTTCCATCACTGGATCTGAATCCTTGACTATGCCGGCGCCAGCATGCGTATAGCAGTGATTCTGGTATCTGAAGACACTTCTTATCAGCAGAGCAAGGTCCATGGAATCCTGGCCAACAAGGCCGATCGCACCGGAATACGGGCCTCTTTCACAGTCCTCATACTCAGATATGAGCTGAACTGCTCTCTTCTTAGGCGCCCCTGAAACCGTTCCAGCTGGAAATACAGCTCTGATGACATCTGAATTTCCCAGCCCATCCCTGAGTCTTGATGTTACGTGGCTTACTATATGCTGTACCGAGGCATATTTCCTCAGAAACATCGATCTTTCGACCCTGACCGAACCGGTGGCAGAAACTTTACCGAGATCATTTCTCGCAAGATCCACGAGCATGCGGTGTTCAAGCTTATCCTTTTCAGATCTCATAAGGTTAGATCCAAGAATTGAATCCTCATTCCTGTCGCTGGACCTGTTTATTGTGCCAGCAATCGGGAAAATCTCGAGGTTCCCACCAGATCTTGACACCAGGTTTTCCGGTGAAGAACCGGATATTTCAATGCCGTTGGATCTGTAATAGAAAACATATAGAGAAAGATCACTCCGCAGGTTTTTCCTCGTAACGGATAAGAGATCCATTTCTGGCAGCTCAAATCTTCTGGAAAGAACAACCTGAAGAAGTTCTCCTGCCCTGATCCTTTCGATTGCTTCAGCAATTTTTTCAGATAGCCCATGATCATGGAAAGGCACCGAGTGGACTGCAGATATCTGTGACTCTTCCCTCTGGATCTGACCGGAAATAACCTCATCAGGCATGAAGGACTGCATCAAGGGTAGTTCAGATCTCTTTATTGGAATATCCGGAAATATTGAAGATATATAATCAAATGGAACGAAGAGCGGCATATATTTAATGTCTTCAGATAACCCTTTTGAAATGTCATACATGAATGATTCAAAATTACCGTCTGCTTTCATGACAGGCCCATTTCCATGCATAAGCAATTCCTTTCCGATCAGTGGGTTGTCCCTGTCAAATCTGCAGAAATAGAAGATGTTTTCCGATTCCGCAAAATCACGAACCTTGTCTAAAATCATTCAGTTTTTCGCCTCTTTCAGGTAACGGGCCAGTTTTTCATGATCCTTTATTCCCGGCTCGATCTCAATTGAGCTGCTTGCGTCTATTATTGTAGGCCTCAACTTCTTGACGGCGGGCAGGTCATCCACTGAGATCCTGCCTGATAAGCCTATCTCGAACCTTTCCGCGATACCGGATGCAAGATCATGATAATTCCTGAAACCTGAGACAAGTTCCAGAAGGACATAGTCGGTACCTGCATTGCGGTATGATGATATTGAACCAGGTATATCAGGATCCAGCGACGCCACGACAGATATTGTCTTTAGCCCGCCCATCTCCTTTACTTTCTGTATGTCCGTAATGCTGTGCCTGAAATGCAATTGTATGTAATCCAGGTACCTGATCTCGTCACCTATCTCATCCATTGACGTGTAAACTCCGGCAATATCCTTTCCTATGCTGCTGACCTGCCTCGCGGTGTCAATGCTGACGCGCCTCTTAGATCTTTTTGAAAATACAAGCCCGAGTATATCTGCTCCTCCATCAGCTGCCAATCTGGCATCATCCATCCTGGTGAGCCCGCATATCTTGACAAGAGGATCAGTCAATCCTATCGACGCCCCCTGAAATCTTCTTGAATGCCTTTTTGCCGATCCCCTTCTTTATTGCGTCCGTTGCGACGGAATATCCCTCTTCTAGATCGGATGCCTCCTTCTTAAGCATGAGAAGCGGGGCAGCATTAAGTGCGATAAACGACGATATCTTCTCATCTCTCCCGAAGAGGCCGTCGAGGAATTTTTGGCGGTTTTTCGCAGGATCGGGGAAGGATATGTTGTGATAGGATATCTCCGGCAGGTCAATTGCCTTTGGATCTATGGCCATTTCTTTTCTCTGTGAATCCACGAGGATAGCACTGGTTTCGGATACAGGAGAGATTTCATCCATGCCATCCTTTCCGTGCACAATGAATCCCCTTTTCCGCCTTATGGAAAGAAAATCTGCATAGAGTGTGCATATCTCATGGTCAGATGATCCTATGACTATCGTATCCGGGTCGCACGGGTTTGTGATCGGTCCCAGATAGTTCATTATCGTCTTGAATGTGAGCATCTTTCTTGCCGGGAAAAATTTAGCAAATGATGAATTGTAATGTGGAGCCAGGATATAGGCGAAGTTCATTCTTTCAAGGTCCTCAACGATCTGTTCCCTGGTCTTCTCGAATTTATACCCCATCTTTGACAGGATATCCCCACTGCCCTGCGGACTCGTGATCGCACGGTTTCCATGTTTTGCCATCCTGATTCCAAGGCCGGCGCACAGAATGGAAGCGGCAGTGCTTACGTTTATTGTATTCTTGCCATCGCCTCCCGTGCCGACAATATCGCTCGTATTCTCAACGGGTTCTATTGTTGCCTCAGACCTGACGGCGTTTGCAAACCCCGTCAGTTCCTGCCCGGTGACCCCCTTCATGTGCATGGCAAGCAGGAATACTGTCTTTTCCAGATCGGTTCCGCTTGCTATAAGCGTCTTCATTAAATCAAAAGCATGCTGTTCGTTCAGATCCCGCCTGTCGATTATAATATCAATATCATATAACACTGTCCAGTGCCTCCCTGAATTCTTTTATCCTTTGATAAGCAGCAGTAAAATTATGACTTGATATATCATCTATAAGTGCAGATCCGATTGCTACACCATCACCGCCATGTTTCAGGATTGCCAGTATATCGGAACGGTTCCTTATCCCAAAACCAAAAATGACTGACCTGCCGGCGCACACTTCCATTGCCCTCGCAGCAACGCTGTCAACATTGAAAGGCATGTTGATGCCCGTCGACGGTTGCAGGCCGTAGTATATCCATGATTTCGTTATGGATAGAACCCTTCTGATCACGCTGTCCGGGGTAGCTGCATTGAAGAAAGGTATGAATGATATGCCAGAATCCGCGAGTTTCTTCACTGTTTGATCAATGCTCGACGGAAAATCTATCAGCATATCAGGGACGATTACCTCTGTTATACCATAAGTTTTCATGAATGATATATATCCATCCAGGTCGCGTGACAGATCAGAAAAGTAGGATAGAGCTATCTTCCTGTTGCAGATATTATCACTTTTTTCAAATATCTCTCTGAAACCTGAAAATTCAGGCAAATCGATCCTTTTATGAGTGAGCCTAATTTTCGGGCCGTCATACCTTGGATCCCTGGATGGGAGGCCATACTCAATCCCGTCAACTATCCCCTTTTCCATCTGACTGATGAAGGATGCCAGTATTTCATTATCCGGGTATCCCAGCGTCAGGTATATGAAAAGATTCTTTCTCATTTCAATTCCTTCTGAAAAATTGACAGATCCAGCAGACCATGCCCGCTGACGTTAACCACAACCGTCTTGCGACTATCAGGATTCGCCTTAACATATCTAAGAGCAGAAGCAATGGCATGGCCGGACTCAGGTGCACAGATTACACCCTGTGTATTGGCAAACAGCCTCATCGCGGCTATGACCTCGTCCTCCCGTATCTCCTCTGCCCTGATCCTTCCGTTATGGATCAGAGATGAGAGTGATGGCGCAGCTCCATGATATCTGAGGCCGCCTGCATAAATGCCTGCTGGAACGAAATCCGCCCCAAGCGAATACATCCTCAATTGCGGTAGGATTCCGGCGCTGTCTATGAAGTCATATTTGTATTCTCCTTTCGTAAGTTTCGGTACTTCCTGAGCTGTTGATGCAATCATCTCATTCTCCTGATCAAGAAAGGGGAATACGAAACCCGAGAAGTTACTTCCTCCACCCACGCATCCTATCAATACATCAGCATGCTCGCCCTCTATCTCGAGCTGCTTCCTGCTTTCAAGCCCTATTATGCTCTGGTGCGTTATTACAGAATTCATCACGCTCCCGAGCATGTATTTTATATCATGATCAAGGGCATATTCAACCGCCTCGCTGATGGCTATCCCCAGAGAGCCAGGGTGATCCTGGTTTTTGGAAAGAACAGATTGCCCGAATTTTGTCTCGCTGGATGGACTTGGCACGACAGATGCGCCGTATACCTCCATGATCTGCTTTCTCAGTGGTTTTTGCCTGAAACTCGTGCTGACCATGAAGACCTTGCATTTCATGTCATTCAGCGAAGCCGCAAGTGCCGTTGCAGTTCCCCACTGGCCTGCACCTGTTTCAGTTACAACTTCCCTGACGCCCTCTTCAGAGGCATAGTATGCCTGTGGGATCGCCGTATTTATCTTATGTGATCCGGTGGCGGTCGCGCCCTCGTATTTATAGTAAATCTTGCCTTTGTAACCAAGCTTCTTCTCAAGATTCATAGCCCTTATCAGTGGTGTTGGCCTGCCAATCTGGATATAAAGATCCCTTACCTCGTCAGGTATCTTCTCATATCTGTTGAAGGAGAATTCCTGTTCAAGAAGCTTTGACGGCAGGACTCTCTTGAGTAATTCGATGGATGATCTTTCTAAGCTTGAATCCTTTGGTGGTGCGAGCTGTTCCGGAAGATCAGGAACCACATTATACCAGTTCTCAGGAATTAAGTCATCTAATTTAGCGCTGTACACTCCTCTGGAATAGAATGTTGTTATTTAAACGTTCATGAATATTATATAGCATTCATCATTTATTAAACCGTATAATGCTGATCGACTGCATGGCCTTCAAAACCTTCCTTTCCAGACTGAAACCTGCCTTTCTTGCCTTATCGATGAGCTCATCCGGGCCCACGAAGTTCCTGACAGAGTTTGAAAGGTATGAATATGAATTCGATCCAGTCAGCAGGTCACCTATTATAGGCACAACATGGAAAAAATAAAGGGAGAATATCTCCCTGTAGCCGTGAATAACCGGAGTGTGTATATCGAGATTGATCAGCGCGCCGTCCTTCCTGAGAACCCTGTATGCCTCCTTCAGATATGCCTCAATGCTAGGAACATTGCGTGTCAGGAAGGCAGAAGTCACAAGATCAAATGAGCTGTTATCAAACGGTAGCTCCACAGCTGATCCCACAACCCTCTCAATTCCTGGATCAGGGATCAGTGAAATCATCTGGTCTGAAACATCGAGTGCAACCATCCTGGCATCAGGGAACTTTTTTCTCAGCTGCATGGTGAGCTTTCCTGTGCCGGCTCCACAGTCCAGTATCGATTTATACTGACGGGATCCAGCCATGGAGATCATCGTCCTGCGCCAGGCGGAATCCATCCCGAAGCTGATTATGCTATCGATAAGGTCATATTTATTGTAAATGGAATTGAATACCGATCTTACCCTTTCTTCTTCAGGCATGAGGATCAGTTTATTATCTTTGCATACTGGGCGTATTTAACCCCGCCGATCGTGAGTATATTGTCCTCCTCGATCAGCCCCATCTCAATCGCTATATTTATTACAGTATCACCAACCAGATTTGCAATCGTGCATATCTGAAGAGCCGACCTGAATGCGTCAACAGAAACACGCATCCGCCCGTAGAATTCCTCTGTGACAGTAATGTGCAGGTTCCGTTCCCTGAATGTTTTGTTTAACAGCCGGTATTCAGTAGCGGCAAGCAGGTTCTCGTCACCGATCTTGGTGAGCTTCATCACAATGAGTGGATTTATGATATCACCTTCAGTTTGTTGTCAAATGGCTCGTATATCTGACCACTTGCCTTCAGCTTTGCGATCAAGCCTTTGATCTTGTTCTCATCCATTCCCCTCAATTTCCCCTCTGCAATAACATCTGAGACCTCCGCATAGGTAGATGTCTTGAGCAGATCCTTGATTATAATGAAAATTGTTTCGAGTTCATTCCTCTGCCTGCTTGTTGTACCGGTCATGATGATATTTGTGTCGATGACGCCATCCACGCTTGATACGTTTTCAAGGTAACTTGTTATTATCTCAATCGCAAGGTATGCGTCATCCCTCTCGACGACCGATGATAACCTTGATCTCGCGGATGCTTCTGATAGTCGAATTATCGATTCCAGTTGCCTGGGCGTTATGGGCGTTGTTTCAGGCGTGCTCCTCTTCCTGGTTCTGACATAATCGTTCCTGATCAGGTCTATTGCCTCGTCAGAAAGCCTTGGGAAGATCTTTCCCCTCGCATATGAAACGTATTTCCTCATTAGGTTCTTCTCTATTTCCGGTACCAAAGAATCTTCTTCCGAAATCTCCTGATCCTTTATCTCATTGAGCTCCATCCCCCTGTATATCTCCCCAACCTTGTGTGTCTTGAGTATATGGTTCGCAAGCCTGTAATCAACATCGTCCGATACCCTGTCTACAAGCTTGAAAATAACATCGAATCTGGAGAGAAGGGGTAGCGGGAATTTTGTCTGCTCTGAAAGCGGTAAATTTGGATTGTATTTTCCAAATGTTGGGTTCGCGGCAGCCAGGACCGAGCATGTTGATTTGAGCGTTGCCATTATTCCCGCTTTGGATATCGTTATGGAATTATGCAGCACCATTTCTTCTGTCACAAATGTCCTGTTCTCAGTAACAGCGATGTCATAGACCCATGCATGATTGTATTCTTTGGTCGAGATATCGGATATCTCAAGCAGATCAAGGTCATGCAGCCATTTATTCCTGGAATATTCAGGTAGTAGTTTCTCAAACTCGTCCTCCTCGTCAATGACTATCTTCTTTGGGGAAATTACGTAATCTCCAACCTTCAGTTCATGTGTGGACACAAGCTGCAGTATCCCGTCCTTGAAGGCCCAGAAAGGATGTTCCTCCGTAACATCTATGGAAATAGAATTAGATGTGGTAACCCTGATGAGGCTTTCTGGTGCTTTGTGCCGGCTAACCTGCCTTATCCTGGTTCTTGTCGTTTTCCTGAAGTCGGTTGTTGGAACAAAAAATTCGTCTCTCACGAGATCAAGTATTTCACAGTCATTTCCCTGGATAAGATCTTTCTCATTCCTGCTGATCAGTTCATCAACAAATTTCCCTATCTCAATCTGGCCTATCCCTTCGATTGCGACGACCGTTGAATATGCAAACGACTGCTGTTCCATGGCCTCATGCATTGCGCCCGTGTCCTGCTGGTCCATCTTGTCAAGCTCGTCTATTGCAGCAAGGCCGTTGTTTGCGAGAACCAGGACCCCTGCCTCAAGAGTCCACCTGCCCTCACCGAATTCGTCCCTTACGGCAGCAGCTGTAAGACCGGCAGCACTCGCACCCTTTCCAAGTGCGAGGACACCTCTGGGGGATATATCAGCCATATAACGCAGAAGCTGCGATTTTGCGGTTCCAGGATCGCCTACAAGGAGTATGTGTATATCACCCCTTATCTTGGTGCCATCCTTCATTACCTTCCTGATTCCACCAAACATCTGCAGTGCAAGTGTTCTCTTTATATCCTCATGGCCGTAGATAGATGGTGCTATTGATTTCGT
The DNA here is from genome assembly GCA_021850505.1 of Thermoplasmata archaeon. Next base: position 5,946 of record JAJZLW010000088.1, on the reverse strand, counting down.
GAACTTGTCGAGGACATTTGGTGATTTCGATAATTCGATTATCTTCTCCTCCTCTTCCGGAGTTATGTCAGATGTATCGGATTCCTTGGTTTCCTTTGAAAAATTCAACGCATAAAGATATACGAAGAATTCTGTCAGGAGTAAATTTCCGGATCTCTTCTGCTCAGACTGCAGGATGCCATCAAGAACAACCCTGTCCCCGGGAAATATGAAGCCTGTTATGTCGTCCTCAAGTATTGCTGTAATCCTTTGCGGCTGTGCGCCCCCTTCTATAGTTTCAGGATTTTCCTGAAGCTCGATCTTCTGGAAATCTACAAATTCGCAGAGTTCAGGCAAAAGCTTGAATCTGACTTTCGGTTTTTCCTCGCCGCAGGATTCGCATCTCACAGGTTCCTCAAGCTTGCCCCTCGTCTGTTCAAGCGCAATCAGTGCTGAACATTTAGAGCACTGAAAAACTGCAAGCTGTATTCTCGGGAGGACCTCGGTATTCTTCCTCACTATACCGGAAACGCTGATCATCTTCCCCATCCTGTCGCTTCTTATGTCACGAATCTCGACCCTGCAGTCCTTCTGCGGCAGATCGGTTATCCTGATGTTTATTCTCCGTGACTCGAACTCCCTGGTTGACTCCAGGAAGGATCTGATCAGGTCTTCCCCGGCACGAATGCATATTGTGGGATTCTCCTTAAGTGAATTTGCGAAATCGTTGTCGAAATTCGCAATTTCAGGGTACGGAATGCTAAGTGATTTTTCATCTGGATAGAAATCCCTGATCTTTGTGATCTTGTCGCGGTAACCTCGGGAATCAAAGAATTTGTCCCAGGAATTCTTGTATGAGGAAATGGTTTCAGAGTCCCCGACTATCATAGGCATGGATTAAGCGATAAGATGATTTAAATTATGTTCTGAATAATCTATGTCATATTATATTCAGCTTATTCAAATTCGGCGATAATTCTTTAACATCCGAATAACATGCAGATACGTGAAGAAAATATTGCTCGTTGTGCTGGATGGACTGGGCGACAGAAAGAATGATGTGTTGGGCGGACTGACACCACTTCAGGCAGCTTACCGGCCAAACCTCAATGAACTCGTAAGGATGGGTATGGGTGGTCTTATGTATCCCGTCCAGAAAGGTCTGGTGTGCGGTTCGGATACTTCCCATCTCTCGCTCCTTGGCTACGATCCAAGAGAGGTTTACACCGGAAGAGGGCCCTTTGAGGCTATCGGCCTTGGGATAGATGTAAGGCCGGGCGACATAGCATTCAGGGCAAACTTTGCAACCAGGGCATCAAACGGGAAGATAACGGACAGACGCGCAGGAAGATTTATTCCAGGTTCAGACAGGCTTGCCAGGTCCATATGCATGAAGATTGACGGGGTGGAATTCATAGTAAAGGAGGGAGTGGAACACAGGGCAGCCCTAGTCATGAGAGGCGATGGTCTTTCCCCTGAAGTCACGGACTCGGATCCCCACGTGACTGGCCTTGAGCCAAAGCGTGTTGCCGCTCTTTCAGAGAAGGCACAAAAAACTGCCAATGTCCTTAATTCATATCTCGAAAAGGTACGGGAAATACTTGATTCTCATGAAGTCAACGGAAAAAGAACATCCGACGGCAACCCAGCCGCAAATGAACTGCTTGTAAGAGGAGCGGGTGCAGTCCCATATTTAGAACCGTTTCCTGACAGATACGGGGTAAAGGCTGCATGCCTTGCAGGAGTCCCGCTTATTACCGGAATTGCCAAGCTTGCTGGACTGGATCTTCTAAAATTCAGCGGTGCGACCGGTACTGTGGATACAGACTACAAGGGTAAAATCCATACTGTGATCTCTGCACTGGAGAAGTATGATTTTGTTCTCCTGAACATAAAGGCGACTGATATAGCAGGCCATGATAAATCGCCTGAATTGAAAAGAGATGTAATTCAGAAGATAGATTCTGCAATCAGACCATTGCTCTCAATCCTGGATGAAGCTGTTATCTGCATAACGGGTGATCATTCTACCCCAGCATCCTCGGGAGAGCACTCAGGTGATCCTCTACCTGTTTTGTTCGCTTCATATGGTATATTATCAAATGGTGTCAGACAATTTGATGAGGTTTCATGCTCACAAAAAAGCCTTTCTTTATTGAGTAGTGATATCATGAACATGCTATTGCAGTTGTCTGACAGACTTGAAAAGTATGGGGCGTGAAAAAAGCCCATATTATTAAATATAAATTAGAAAAACTTAAGTAGTGTATTAGTAATACCTTGTCTGACAACCATGGTGACGAAAAGAAGTCTTTTGAATGAAAAGATTGGAAATATGAGCACCCGCGCCGTAACTTCGTCTCTAAATTCCAACACAAAGAAGAAATCTCTTGCCTATTCTGCAAGGAAAGGCATACTGTATTCTCTTGTTTTCTCTATTCTGCTGTGGTGGATCCCGATTGCCGGCCCTGCAGCAGCCGGGTATATATCAGGAAGAAAATCCGGTAATCCCGTAAAGGCACTCCATGCCTCGCTCATCACAACAGCAGTCTTCGTGCTTCTTGCATATCTGCTTATACCATTCAATGCGAATGGGCTCGGATTGGTGGGCAGATACCTTGAAACTGGGGTTGGAGCACTTGCCCAGAGCAAGCTCTTTGCCGGTTCAGCCATAATAACGGATCTGTATTCTGGATACGGCCTGATAAGGACATTCACGCTTATACTTCCAAGTTCAATTCTCACACTGATATCATTCAGCTATGCAGGCGGTGTCTATTCAGAACTGACTGGAAATGAGGAGGGCCTGAGAGAGTCATTCAATACCAGGATCTTTTCAAGCACCTACCAAGATTCAAGAAATTCCCCAAGGATAGAACTTGAGGATAGAAACACCAGGGGGCTGCAGAGATGGGGCGGATACCAACCCCAGAGCTATGAGGACAGCGGCCTTGACTGGCACACACTATAAAGGAGGATCATATATGAAAATAATTTCAAGCATTGTCGGGCCAATTGGCCGAAAAATGCGATATTCATTATCGGTCTTCAAATTCATATTCCATAATTTTTAATCCAGACTATCGGCAAGTTTTGGTCCCAGTGCAATACTATTAACCATACCTGATGTAATTTATATTGCAGGGGATGTTTTTCTAATTTCTTATTGAAATTATTTTTAATGAACTTTACTCGCAATCTAGGCATTCCTTCTTAGGTCGTTGACTTTCCTGCGGATCTTTAAAAATATCTTCAGAAAAGCGATCGTGAAATAGAATCAAATATTTAAAACACATTTCGACGGGATGATTGATGTTCACCTGCTGAGGGACAAACCCGATGCATTCTACGAAAGCGCAAGGAAGAGATTTATGGATACGAATGCACTTGACAGGTTTTTTGAGCTTGATGAAAAATGGAGGAAGAACCTGAAGGAAATAAATGACCTCAAGAGAGAGAAGAACGAAATGTCCCTCAAGATATCGGAAACTGTCAAGAAAAAGGGGGATCCTTCTGAAATTAAGAAAAATGTCAGGGAATTGAATGAGAAGATAGATCGCCTTGAAGCTGAGCAGAAGCAGATTGCCTCCGACAGGGATGCAGTCCTTAAAACGATACCGAATATCATACATGAAAGCGTGCCTGTCTGCAAGGGAGATGAGAATAATACCGTAGTAAGGTATGTCGGGAAAGCAAGAGTCTTTTCTGATGATTTAGAATATTTCAGGAATTCCACCCCAGCAAATTCGAAATTTGTGGAGATTGAAAAGAGGCCTATGAGCCATGTAGATCTTCTTGAGAGACTCAACCTGATAGATATACCAAGAGCTGGAAAGGTGGCTGGTGCAAGGTTCTATTACCTCAAGAACAGGCTGGTTAAGACGGAAATGGCACTGATGAATTACGCTGTCGACTTTCTTTCCGAAAGGGGTTTCAGCATCGTTGAACCTCCATATATGCTGAACTATTCTTCCATGGATTCAGTTACCGATCTGGAGACATTCAAGGATGCACTTTACAAGATCGAGGGTGAAGACCTCTACCTGATTGCAACATCTGAGCACCCGATTGGAGCGATGCTTAAGGACGAAATACTTGAGGAGGATGATCTTCCCCTAAGAATAGCTGGAATATCTCCATGCTTCAGGCGTGAGGCTGGGGCACATGGTAAGGACACCAAGGGCATTTTCAGGGTTCACCAGTTCAACAAAATTGAGCAGTTCATCTTCTGCAAGCCTGAACATTCATGGGAATTCCTTGAAGAAATTCTTGGGAATGCAGAGGAATTCTGCAGAAGCCTGGCGCTCCCATACAGGGTGGTGAATATCTGTTCTGGTGAGCTGAGTGTGTTGAATGCAAAGAAGTACGACATTGAGGTCTGGTTCCCTGCACAGGGCAGGTTCAGGGAGGTTGTTTCAGCCTCAAACAATACCGATTACCAGGCAAGATCCCTCAATATCAGATACAGGACGAAGGAGGGAAATAAAATTATCAACACTCTCAATAGCACAGAAGTTGCAACAACAAGAATACTGGTTGCCCTTGCAGAAAACTTCCAGGAACCGGATGGCACCGGAATAAGAATACCTGACGTCCTGGTGCCGTACACCGGCTTTGATTTTATATCATATTAGTGGTATTTTGCACTATTTCTAACCCTTTTATTGTTATTCATGAAATTAAGGTCATTTTATTGATTTAGAATGTGCTTGATACGCGGTCACCAAAAGTAATGTAAAGCGATGTAAATGTATATATTTCAATTCGCGATCCATGTGGCATGGGTAAAATAGGCCTTAAGATCGAACCGCAAACCTATGAAAAGCTGAAGTGGCTGAAAACAAGGTTTGACTTCGTATACGAAAGCAACATGACCTGGGACGAATTTTTCCAGGCGATAGTGAGGGACAGCCTTCTCATTCTGGCCCAGGATCTGAAAAATACCAGGAAGGGAAAAATAACGATGGATGAGATACTTGACATTTTAAGCGGTGCAGACAAGAACATGAATGAAGAGGTGAAAAGACATATGATCCAGACAGGAATGATGTCCAGAAACAGTTCTTCCAGAGAGTGATGGTATTAATGACTGATCAGGAGAAGCCCAGAATAACCTTTAATTTCAGGGAAAACACGAAAAGGCCTGATTCAACACAGATAAGAAAAGTGCTGAGGCTTTTACTTATTGTCACCCTTGTATTAGCAGGATCAGAATCTCTTCTTGATGCAATGGGAATAATCGTATTTAGCACAATAGAAGTTTTCGTGGATGCCTTGATCCTTATTGTTTCTTCAATTGTGCTTGCTTATATTACATTCCCCTTCAGGCATTATGAATCGCACAAAAAAAGGGCAGCAGCTATGTTGAAAATTGCCCTTTTGCTTCTTTGTATACAGATAGCAGTTCTTATTGCTGTTTATTTTACATTCAGGAATCTTGGATCAACAGACTATTTTCTGATATTCATAGGATCTGAAATAGCCTACCAGGCTGCTTTTTTATACATTACACGGAGATACAAGTTCAACGCGAGGTTTTTTTCCATCGACCTACCTGATGCAATAAAAGTACGCAAGGATTCGGATGGAAACGTTGAAAGTGTTGAAAGATCAGATTTAGTATCGCAGGAGACGAGAGATCTGATCGAGAAAAGAATACGTGGCGTGATCACAGAAGATGAAATGAGTGCTGCGCTCTCAGAAGTGAATCCCCTCAATCGCGAAATGATCCTTTCTTTCACTAGAGAGACAATATCAAGGCTCAGGAAGAAATACAGATGGTGAAGAATCTAGAACTCCAGTTCCACTGACCATGGAATCTGTGCAAAGTCTCCCCTTCTATTGAGGCGAGATTGACATTGTGTACTGTGTCAGCATCAATCTCCTTTCCGTCCAGCACCTTAGCATGAGCTGCGCAGGCATCCCTGATCACAAATGTCCTGAATCCGAGGTTTCCAGACATCCTTG
>JAJZLW010000015.1 GCA_021850505.1 Thermoplasmata archaeon | reverse complement strand
AGCAGAGGAGATCCGGTTCGAGTATGCCGCAGTTGATGCCAAAGAGTCCGCCTTCGACATTGCGGAGGTTCATTAGTTCAGTTTCCTCCTTTGAGGGACGCGTCCTGATGCCCATCTCTGATATTCTGCCCTCATCAATTATTCTTGCCCTCTTCTCACTCACAAACGTCTTAACTGCAGGCTGGTCTAATGCATTGCCATCCATAAGGAATAGATACCCGTTGGACCTCATTCCAACATTGTATTTCACATCGTTCTGCAGATGCCTGTAAAATGCAATGCTTGAACCGGAAATCTTGCGGTTGATATCTGAAGTGAAAAGGTCCCTGTATGCTGCAGCACTTTTTCCGGTATTCCCCTGGGCAAATGTGGGGGCTTTTTCGAGAACAGCTATTTTAAGATCTTTTGCCTGAGATTTCAGGTGAAATGCTGTCGATAGACCGGTTATACCTGCTCCGATGATTATAACGTCATATTTTGCCATGTCAAGTTAATCCTATTGTCAGTAATATCATTTACACAGGTAGGTAAAATCCCAGGTCAGCCTTCCGTTGTCCCATTCCTAATACCCTTATTTATGAACATATCCCAAAGACCGGGGGGGATTATCCCTTCTCCATCCCTTCGCAAACACGCATAAGCATTCAAGGATGCGATCTGACAATACAGCGAAAACAGATACTGGCACTTGATATGCATACGTAACATCTAATATCAATTTAGTTTATTGTTCATTTTGCAAAAGTATTGCCTTTAAATCATACGGGCGGTTCTTATTCTTGATTAAGAAATAAAACAAATGATTGATATGTGTAGATATGCATACACATCTACATATGCCGAGCAGGAATGTTGCCATAAGGGAAGAAGTATATCGGAAACTCAAGGAATCAAAGGGTCCAAATAAAAGCTTCAGCGATGCGATAGATGAGTTGCTTGAAGGAAAGGGAAGTTTGTTGCCTCTTTGGGGTTCTCTGTCAAAGAGCAAGTCCCTGATGGTTATTGAGAGAGATTTGGAAGAATTAAGACGTAGAGCAAAGATTCGCAAATGAATGTGTTTGACACTTCTGCAATCATAGAATTCCTTCGCGGCGGTTGAGAATCGTGATCCATAGTGGAGACAACGGAAAGAAGGGCTGAAAGGATATATGTAACTGTCATTTCACAGTACGAACTTCTGACACCTATCTATCATAAACTACTGAGGGAAGAGGAGGAAAATGTCAGAGCTTTCTTGAGGAGGTCCACGATCCTGCCTTTGGAAAAAGACTCGGCTGAGGAATCGACTAAAATAATGGGAGAACTTTTCAAATTAGGTATTCCAGTTAATGCATTGGACACGCTGATCGCTGGAATTGCTGTTGTAAGCGGAGTTGATACAATAGTGGCAAAAGATAAAGACTTCGAGCGAATATCAGAAATTGCGAACATTAAGATACTGCTGATTTCTTGAGCGAATTCGCTCTTTCATGTTATGGGTGGATTTACGATGTTTAATAAGGCTTGGCATGAAGCTAAGGACCGGTTGCTTCTTGTCTCTCTGTTTGGCCCCATCTTACGAAGCCAGTGGCTTTATCCTAGGAGTTTCACACCAGTGATTACGTCTAGAAGTTCGTAATTTTCCTTTCCATTTCTCCTGACCTTATGAGGTGTCACAGTCATTTGTGGGTGTTATCACACGCGTTATACACTTTTCAGTATCTACTGTTTTCAATAAGAAATGATGCATACAATAATTATTTATCCAACTGTATATAATTGCCATAGGACTACAGAAAGAATTTAAGTACACGCTTGAAATATGTGATTAACGGGGAGCTCGATAAGGGCTGAGAGGGCTTGAGGCCGACCCGATGAACCTGAACCAGATAATACTGGCGGAGGGAGGAATATGGGATTTGGTACTGGGAAATCAATAAAACGGGTGTTTTTTGGATTTAAGGATGGGGATCGGCAATGATCGCTGATTCCAATCCTTCTGGAAAGAGATTGTCAAAACAGCAGAAAGCTTTGCTGACCTCAGCTTCAATGGGATATGTTATGTGGGGGGTAGTTGCTTCAATTGGCCCACTAACTGCTGCGGGCGAAATACTGTCTGGAAATATAGAACTGGAAACGAAGGTTTTTACACTTCTGATACCAACACTCTCACTTTTAGCGGGAAATATAATAATGGGTATTTTCAGCGACCTTTTTGGCAGAAAAAATGTATTCTTCATAACACTCCTGCTCTATGGTGCAGGCATCTTCATTGTGTTTTCATCCGCCACATTTCCAGAGCTTGCTGTAGGCCTTGCACTTGCAGAGTTCGGGGCAGGCGGAGAAGAACCACCATCACTCGCGATTGTGTCCGAGGATTTCTCACCGAAGAGAAGGGGAAGATATCTTACATTGATACCGAATTTCAATAATATAGGAACCCTTGCCTTTTACGTTGTACTACTGCTTGCGATCGTACCTGGCAGGACTGACATCCTGATTTTTGGCTTCGGTATAATAGCAATTGCGCTTTTTTCCCGTCTGTCCCTGCCGGAATCATTCAGGTGGCAGAATGCAACCGGCAGGAAGAAAGATGCTGAGGTTACAAGGAAAGAACTTGTCATTGAGGAGGATGGCATAAAGAGCAAAAAACCAAACCAGATCATTGGCATAATGGTATTATCAATGCTTGGGGTTTCGCAATACCTGACTTTTGGGCTGATGTCATACGTGATCGGGCCTTATGAATTTCCTGGAGCATACACCGACAATATGATTGTGGCAATTGGAATGGCTGGAGCATCGCTAGCAGGCTTCTTTGCGATCTTTATGATAAACAGGAGCCGGTCCAATTACACGCTATTCTCATTCGGTGGCGGATTTGTTTCAATTATAGTGATTTTCCTGATTGCATACCTGAATCTCTCGCTCTTTCTATCAGACCCTCTGATCTATTTCTACCCGATACTTTTCATAAGCATGATGTTCAGCGAGTTTGCCTGGGCATCAAGAACAACGCTCGAACCGGAATTGTTCA
>JAJZLW010000049.1 GCA_021850505.1 Thermoplasmata archaeon | reverse complement strand
AGGTCAACAGTTATTTCCTCAGCACCAACCACTGCAGGTTTTCCCATTGCCCTTGCAACCACAGCTGCATGAGATGTCATGCCACCTTTCTGTGTGAGAAAACCCACAGAAGCCGCCATTCCTCTTACGTCGTCGGCGACGGTTTCAGGCCTGACAAGAATCAGATTTTTTCCTGATTTGGAAAGCTCAACCGCCCTGCCTGAACTGAACACAATGCTGCCGATTGCAGCACCAGGGGAAGCTGCTAGACCCTTTCCTATCTTTTTTTCCTTTCCTGTCACCTTGATCTGCGGATGCAGCACAGTGTCAAGCACTGAAGGGGCAATTCTCATTATAGCTGTTTTTTCGTCAATGATTTTTTCCTTCACAAGATCTACCACAATTCTCAGGGCTGCCCTGGCAGTTCTCTTTCCCACCCTGACCTGTAGCATGTATAACTTTCCCTTTTCAATCGTGAATTCAATGTCGAGCATATCGCGATAATGTTTTTCAAGAATCTCCACAGATTTAATCAGGTCATTGTATGCATCTGGCATCTCCTTTTCCAGATCGCTTATCGATTTCGGTGTCCTGACGCCAGAAACGACATCCTCACCCTGAGCGTTCGTCAGGTACTCGGCAAACAGCTTCTTTTCGCCAGTATTCGGATCCCTCGTAAATGCAACGCCGGTAGCGGAATCATTTCCCATGTTTCCAAATATCATGGAAACAACATTGACAGCGGTGCCCATGTCATCCGGTATCTTGTTTATTTCACGGTAAGCTTTCGCTCTGTCTGAGTTCCATGACTGGAAGACAGCTTCAATTGATACATTTAGCTGCTCAAGTGGATCCTGCGGAAAGGCTTTTCTGCTCCTTGAATATGCCTCGAGATATTCCTTTACGACCTCTTTTAACTGATCCTCGTTCAGATCAACATCATTTTTTGCACCATACTTACTCTTTACACCTGAAAGTTTTTCCTCGAAATCTTCGTGCGGTATACCCAGCACAACGGTACCGAACATCTGTAAGAGTCTTCTGTATGAATCGTATGCAAATCTCCTGTTTCCGGTCTGCTTTGCAAGGCCCTCAACGGTCTTATCATTCAATCCGACATTGAGAATTGTATCCATCATCCCTGGCATACTGATTGGTGCTCCGGATCTGACAGAAACGAGGAGTGGATCATTTTCATCTCCAAACTTTCTGCCTGCAAGGCTTTCAAGTTTCTTCAGTGCCTTTGATACCTGATCCATCATACCATCAGGGTAGTTCAGTTTTGACATGTACTGCCTGCATGCCTCTGTTGTTATGGTAAAACCAGGTGGAACATTCAGACCAATATTCTTCATTTCAGAAAGACCGGCGCCCTTGCCTCCAAGGAGATCGACCATCTTCTGATTTCCTTCTTCAAACATATAAACAAATTTAGTAATTTCTGGCATAGTTGATCATCTTCAGTTATAGATAATCTTCTCCTAAAATCTTCTATTGAAATATCATGTTAATGATAAATCACACTAATATATGCAAGGAAACATTACCTGCCGCTATCCACTGTCCGCTTCATGTCATAACTGGTTTTTCTATTGATACAGATTCAATATAAAATCGCAGATACCTGTAAACATCTCTTTTCAATTCTGAAAAGCACGGGATGATCTTTCATGATCCACTGCTTTGCGAAGACATTTTTTATATGTGTTATTTTTTTTATTTGGTTTTCTAAAGAAAAAGTTAGTTGGATGCCCGTATTTTTAGTTTACATGACATGTAAAATAGAATCCTGTAATCTCGAGATGGACTTAAATGGAAAGATCTTACATAGAAACTTCGCTTGGGAATATTTCAATGCTTACCAGACTCGGTAATAATGCGATCATATTTCTGCATGGTCTCGGTTCAAACGGTAATACCTGGCTGAAGGTTGCTCCCCTCTTGGATAGAAAATACGGTATCTACATGCTTGATCTGCTTGGTCATGGCAGATCCGCTAAGCCGCCTGACAGATTTACAATTGCTGATCAGTGCATAATTCTCAGTGAGGTTATATCGAAACTTCATATTACAAGGTTCACTCTCATCGGCCACTCATATGGCGGATGGGTATCAATGAGGTATTTCCTCTCTGCAACCGCAAAACCTGAAAAACTTGTTCTGATCGATTCTGCAGGTACTAATCCTACAGTGGGAGAAGCTGGTGAGGAAAGTATTAGCTCATTCGTTGATAAGATAATGCAGCTCAACTCACCAAATGAAAGAGATCTGATGTTAAAATTTGTGACAAATAACACAAGGCCAGAAGAAAAGATTAGTTATGATGCTATTTCCGGTATTGACATTCCCGTAATGATAATATGGGGGGAGAAGGACAGGATTATACCTGTGCAATATGCAATCAGGTTGCAGGAGAAATTGCCAAACAGCATACTGAAAATAATCCCCGGTGCAAGTCACACACCACAGACATTATATTTCAGGGAGATAGCCGATTACATTAATTCATTCCTGTCAAAATGAATATTTTCCAGGATCCTCATTCATCCTGCTCTCTATCATATTATCAATTCCTGACATATCAATTTCGTACGACAGGACTGACTGTTCTGCCATATGACTCTCTAGGATGACACCCCGTTCATGTTGAACTAAACTAGTTCCCAAAGAGTTTCCACCCAGAGGCTCGCTTGAAGAATTCACCGATATTACCGGTATCCTGTTTTCCAGGGACCTGCCTCTGACATAGATATGCCACATTTCATGAAACTGCTTAATGATAAGGGATGGATTGAAGAGAATTCTTGCCCCCTTCCTTATTGCAATTTTCGCATAATATGGAAAATCAAGATCATAGCATACCGCAACCCCAAATTTGATCCCATCAGATTCAAACACCCCGATCTCACTACCGGGTGAGTATTCATTTTTCTCTATCCTGTATAGAGAAATTTTATCGGACCATCCCAGGATCCTTCCGTCAGCAATTACGGGTGATGTGTTATATAGAGAACCATTCCTGAAAACACTGAAGCTTCCAGGAATAATTGTTGT
>JAJZLW010000094.1 GCA_021850505.1 Thermoplasmata archaeon | reverse complement strand
TTTGGATCGGATCTTGGTGCACAGAAATTTTTTGACATAGTTACCAGGGAGGCTGAAATCGAGGTATCGGCAGTTGTTATCGTATCCACGCTGAAGGCAATTAAATACAATGGAAAAGCAGAGGTTAGCAAAAACGTGTCTGATATTATAGAGGACGGGTTCCAGAATCTCAGAAGACATGTAGAGATCATCAGGAGTTATGGCTTTGAACCTATCGTTTCCATCAACATGTTCGACAATGACGACCCCTCTGAAATTGAGATTCTCGGGAATATGCTAAAATCAAATTCCATAAAGTATTCCATGACCAGGTTCTATCAGGAAGGTGGCAAAGGTGGAATTGATCTTGCAAATTCCGTTCTCCAGAATATTAAGCCTGAATCCACCAAGCCTAACTACACATATTCCACCGAAGAATCTCCAGAAGAAAAGATAAACAGGATCGCAAAGAGGATATACGGAGCTAATGGCGTCATATATTCAGAACAGGCGAAAAAGGATCTGAGGCAGATCAAGAAGATCGGTCTGAACAACCTTCACGTGTGCATCGCTAAAACACAGTATTCGCTCAGTGATGATCCCGGTCTACTTGGCGCACCATCAGATTTTGTCTGCAAGGTTTCCAGGATCAATATATCCAGCGGTGCGGGTTTTATCATTCCAGTTATGGGCGACGTTATGCTGATGCCTGGGCTTCCGAAACACCCAGCATCGGAGGAAATAGACATATCAGAAGATGGTATAATATCCGGTCTGAAGTAATCAACCTCAAATGAAGTTTGAACAATCACTTCAGAAAACGAATCGATCCGGCCTCTTCACTGATTGGCACAGACATGCTGTCATTTCCCAGCGGGCTCTTTAATTTATTGGGGCATATGTAAACATTACATTTCTGGCAGAGAATGGCTTCCGAATCTTTCTCAGACTCGACGACCCTTATCTTCTGTACACCGCGAGTCTCTGAAAACTCTTCAATATATTTTCTTGGAATGGCATTCTGTACGATCAAACGTATATAGGATTCAGATCTTGAAAGATTTCTGGATACGAATTCAACTGCATGGCACATGTAATTGCTGAACTGCTTGAAGAATTCTGAAAGCACCCTCTGAAAATACCCGGTGGAAACGTAAACGGTTATAACCTGAGATCCAAGAAGAGGAGATACCCGACTGAGGTCAAGTTCAGGCTCAAGGTTTTCCATCATTTCAGATACCGCCTCGTTGTCCTCGATCTGTTTCAGCGTTTCGTAAACAGTTCGCCTGTTAACACCCAGCGCAACAGCGACCTGAGATGGTGAAATCTCTATGCTCCCACAAAAAAACTTTCCGCCCTTGACCGATATTCCCCTGTTGAACAGACCCTCAACTATCTTCTTCCTTGTAGGACTATCTTTGAAGTATTGTTCAAGGAGAAACAGCATCTTAAATGATTATTTGTAATTAATATTTAACCTACTTGGGTTTTTCAAATACAGGTATAAAACGTTTTACAATCATGAAAATTTAATCGAATCCATAAGAGGCTTGGATCATGGAAATTAACATTTCACTTTTGTTATTGTGGGATAACAACCCCGCAAGAAAACATCCAGTCACGAGGGGATAGATGCAGTCACGGGACTCATCTTTCATAAAGTTCTTCCCGTTCGAAGTTCCATTTTTTCATCTTTATTCCTTTGTCAAGGAGATTAAGATCTTCACTGAGGGAATCCACACTCTCATTCTTTATTCAGCTTTCAAGGGTGTCATTCAACGCCATTGCTAACGATCCTTTTCTATGACCGTACTTTAATGTGGCTTTCTCCCTGAACCTTTTTTCTATCGCCTCATCTAGGTTCACGGTTACAGTTTTTACCATAAAATGCCAATACATTCGCATTAAATGAAGACATACATATTTACTTGAAATGCTCTGTCGAATAATTCAATAAATAAAGTGTATAGAAACGAAGAAACATAAAAAACCTGCTCACAGTATGAAGCGGGTTTAACGTTATATTCGTAGGTAAGTTTGGTTCAAGAAGATTTTCTAATCTTTCAAAAATTGGTTCACTTCACACAGATTAAATCCTATTATCTCCCTTTATTCCTTCGCCTGGATAAGCATAAAGCCACAACCAAAATTTACTTCTGCAGAATCTTATATTGCAGAACCACTCAGCACATTTAAATCCTAATTTCGTGTACTTTCATTAATCTCAATGTTTAACAGCCTTTTGGAAAGATATAATTAGATAAGAAAAATAGACTGCCGTTGGATACTGAACAGGACTTCAAGCTCAGGGAATACCAGAATGATATCATATCATTCATCATTACATCATTCACAGCCGATATTGGTGCTGCAATAGAGTCACCGACTGGTTCTGGAAAGACCGTTATGGGACTCAGTGCAGCGGTCAAGTATGCTGCTGAAAATAATAAAAGAATTCTGTATCTTACGAGAACAAATTCACAGCAGGAGCAGGTAATAAGGGAGCTTAGAAGGCTCAAGGCAGGTTTGAAAATAAACGCGATGCCACTCCAGGGCAGATCCAATCTATGCCTTTTATACAGGGAGATTGAGGGTCACCAGGAGTTCAGTTCCGAATCACTATCAAGATTCTGCAGGCTGCGTAAAAAAAAGGTTATCGACGGAGATTCAGATGCCTGCAGATTCTATAACTACGATGTCTGGTCAGATTCCACAAAGGCATATCTTTTCAATGAGCTCCCATTCGCTGAGGAATTCCTGGAATATGGCAGGGACAATGTGATCTGCCCATATGAGTCACTGAAGAAGGCACTCCCTGAAGCCGATGTCGTCATCGCACCATATGCTAGTTTCCTGAACCCGGTAATCGGCGAAAGATTTCTACAGCACTGGGGCCTGACCCGGGAGGATCTTGTAATAATACTGGATGAGGCACACAATCTTCCTGATCTTGCAAGGGACATGGCATCCTTCGAGATATCGGTTAAGCAGATCAATTTTGCCGAAAACGAAGCTAAGGATCAGGGCGATTTCCTGCTTTTCCAGAAATACAAATCATCTGA
>JAJZLW010000133.1 GCA_021850505.1 Thermoplasmata archaeon | reverse complement strand
CGCGTTTCTCAAGAATATACTTTTTCAGGTTGAAACTGAAATTTCTGTCTTCTATGTATTTTAATCCCTCATCTATTATGGTCATGCTGGAGGTGTTCCCAATGATCCAACCCTCCCTTCTGGTCTGATCAAGTATTTTGTTTATGTCTCTTTCAGGCATTGAAAGATACTTTTTGAAGGCATCCATCTGGCGTCTCTTTGATCTGCTCTGAAGATAATAGATAACAGTGAAAACCTTCTTCACATCTGCTGCATAATCTTCCCCGTAATTCACCAGGTTCGTTGGTGGGATATGTGAAGCCTGTTTTTCCAAAGTTACGGTTCTATTCCTCTCCTCCAATCTCATCCTTCTTATTTCAATGGCAATCTCATCGGGAATGTATACCGACCCCACATCATCGTAATACCTGCCTCTTGTGCAGAAAACTAAACCCTTTGTCAGGAGTGAAATTAGCGGTTCACTGTTGGAATAGGCTGTGGAAGAAAAAAGATCATTGAAATAAATATGACTGTAATAATAAGAGGACTTCCTTTCCATCTTGAAATGTTTAGCAAGATCAGGAAACTGGGAAATACCTTCATAGTTCATAAGATAGTCCATGATTTTCCGTTCACCGCTGTTAAGATTCTTAATGGTTTCCGTGAAATTGGAAACTATTTTTATGTAGGTATCTGTTTCTGCCTCAATTGCCGGCAGACTGGTACTGATACGGTAATATTTGGATATTTTTCTAAGCATCTTCATCGTGTAATTTCCCAGTGAGGATGCAAGGGAAAGGGCACTGCCTCTCTGTGCGCTGGGACCGCCCATCAATGCATATTCCACCGGTATGATCAGGACCTCTGGTTTCTCCATGGATGGAAGTGCAAATACCATAAGTTTGTCAAGGCATTCATGGACCCCGTCTTTCAGCCTTAATTCTGTCCCTTCCCCAGTAGCTTTATCAAGTTTCCAGGATCTGCCACGTGAAAACAGACTGTGGTAGAAAAACTGGGCATCCTCACTCATTGAAATAAAACGGGTTAGAAACTCAGGAACTGATATAAGTAACTCTCTTACCCTGGAATTGCTATTTGAGTATGAAATACCGGGAAGTGTTTTCTGTCCTATGAGTTGTGAAGACCTGCTAAAGATAAATTCATGATAACCCCTGTCAACCTTTTCAAGGATTGTTGAGATGGTGTAATTTGAATAATCCCCATCATTCATTTATTGTTCACACTGATTGAGGAATTGATATACTGTCATAAACTTGACGTTATTCCCCATAATGGGAAAACTGGTTGAAGACTGAATATGGATTGGCAGGGAATTTATTCAAAACACTATGCTGGAGGTCAATATCGGCATCAACTCTGAATACATGCCGTGATTTCATTCTGTTCTATATGCATCATAGTCCTATACGACCCGGGAGGGATTGACTGAATTCCCAAATGGGAAAAAACTGAAATTTCATACACATAATGGAAATCGTCATGAAAAAGGAATTATAGTCCTGAGAGTTAATTACAGCATGGATAAAACCAGAAACTTCGCTGCAGTATTCATCGATTTCGAGAATTTCTTTTACTCGCTCACAAACCTCTACGAATTACCTTACGAGGATGCTGGAGAGGTTGCTGTGGTGCTCATTGCCAACCAGATTGAAAAGCTGAAGAAAGAATGCGGTGAGATCATAATCAGGCAGGCCTTTGCAGACTGGAGATCAATGCAGATTCCAAAGACTGAACTCCAGAAGATGGGAATAAGGATTATTGACATTCTTTCAACTGAATACAAGAACAGTGCAGATATCGAGCTTTCTCTTGCCGCACAGGAAACCCTTCTCACCAGGGATGACATTGCAACTCTTGTTATATTCGCCGGTGACCGTGATTACATGCCAATTGCAAATCGCACAAGAGAGAAGGGTAAAACTCTTCATTTTGTGGGCTTTGAGAAGAGTCTATCTGGCGACCTTAAGAGGCTTGTAGGTGAGGGAAACTATTCCTATGCCAGGCCAGAGGATATTCCAACCTATACTAAAACTGGGAGACAGACATCCAGTGAACTGGTGAATTCTGAACATCCGGCTATAGAAGATCTTGACCCAAACCAGAAAAGGGCAGCGGTTGCTGCGCTTGATTCCTATGACAAATACAGGGAGAAATTTGGGTGTGTGAAGGTCAGCGTTTTCCTCATGGAAAGTCTGAGCAAAACACTTCCTGAACTGGATCATCTTGGGAGAAAGAAAATATTTGCTTCCCTTGAACAGGCCGGATTACTCATAACTGAGAAGAAGACACCTGAAACACCGGATAGTTTTGGTAACCAGTTTCCATACACTGTTTTCACCATCGATGAGAAGAACAGATTTGTCAAGGAATTGAGGAAAAGCAGGAAAACAAGCTTTAGTGAAGGCAAAACGCTGCTTTCAGAAGCCGCCAGCATGATTGCCGACAGCAACGGAATGGTGCTTGGCTCAAAGCTTGGAATAAAGCTTAGGGAGATCAATCCAGAATTCATCCCTGGGAGATATGGATTCAGTGACCTGAGTTCATTTGTGGAACATTACCCTGAAATACTGGTGTTTGAGGGAGATAAATCTGGCGGGGACAGGATGTACAGGCTGGTGCGATCCTGAACAACTTAGAAAATTGCTATTTGCTTGAAAGGACTGGTTATAGGAACGAAGCTATCTCACATAATTTCAACCCATTTGAATGAAGATGATCATATCAAGCCATAACTCATTGTGAGGTCATCACTTACCCCCCCTATTTAAAGGGGCAGACCAGAAGAAGCTTCCCGTTTCATTTTACACTGAACCTCCGGATGCAAAGAAGGTGAAGCTGGAACAGAAAAGTTAACCCTGCATGGACTTCAATGCAACGATGGATCACGCCTCCATGAACAACCCCAACACAATGGACAGTGTACACAGGATCATAAGGAATATATTCCATTTATTACCACATCAATGATGATACTATAGGGCATATTAGACGGACCCGTTACAAAATTTATTTAACTCCTTATAAATATCCAATTAGATAGTGAATAAATTGTCTGATACTCAGCTGAAATTCG
>JAJZLW010000092.1 GCA_021850505.1 Thermoplasmata archaeon | reverse complement strand
CGCCTGAGCCACACATCCCAGGTGCTGAGGCTGTGGGAATCGCAGAAACAGACGGTAGCGGCATAAAGAAGGGTGACAGGGTTTTGCTCTATCCCAGATGGTTTGACAGCACCTGCAGATACTGTAGATCGGGAATGGAACACATGTGCGAAAACGGTGGAATTTTCGGAGTGCGTACGAATGGAACATATGCAGAAAAGATAACAGTTCCAGAGAAAATGCTCTTAAAATTACCCGATATCGTCAGGGACGAAGACGCAGTCAGTATACCAGTTGGCGGATTGACAGCTCTTCATTCGCTCCACAGGGCACACGCCTCAAAAGGTGAAAAACTGCTTGTTTATGGAGGCTCTGGGAATACCGGGCTATTTGCAATTATCCTCGGGAAACGAATGGGCTTGCAGGTTTCAACCGTAAGTTCAAAGAAGTGGGTATCTGATTACGGCGCGAAGAATGTATTCCAAAGCAAAGAAAGCATGTCAGGGTACAAAGGCGATATTGTTATCAACTCCCTCGGCGGCGATTTATGGAAAGACTCCATAAATTACGTCTCACCTGAAGGAAGACTTGTAACATTTGGTGTTTTCACCGGCGCAGAAGTACAGATGAACCTTGCAAGATTGTATACAAACGAGATCTCTGTTCTGGGTTCAACAGGCGGTACACTAAATGAGATGCAGGAACTGATCAAGATAATGCAGGAAGACAGGATAACACTCCCTGTGGATAGGATATTTAAGATAAGTGAATTAAAGGATGCAGTCAAATACTATCCTTCACGCCAGAATGGAAGAATCCTGCTGAAAATGTGACAATCAGAGGTCGCGCAACCCGGAAACCCTCTCTTCAACGTTTTCTGAAAATATATACGATGCTGATACCACAATATCAGCACCGGCATTTCTGCAGGCCGCTGCATTTTCTAAATTAATACCGCCATCAACCTCTATCTCAGTGCCAAGGTTATTCTCATCGATGTACTTTCTTGCCTCTTTTATCTTAAGGATCGAATCCTGTATGAACTTTTGACCTGAAAATCCTGGATGCACTGACATTATTAACAGGATTTCGGCATTTTTCAGAAAAGGCTTGGCAACATCCAGTCCGGTTTCAGGGTTGATCACCACACCATAAGGTATTCCCTGACGCTTAAGGTCATTCAAAAAACTACCGGTACTGATTGGTGATTCGACGTGGATGAGCAACACATTTCCACCGGCATCAAAGAATGATCTGTAATATTTATCAGGTCTGTCAAGCATTAGATGGCATTCCAGTTTCAGAGATGTGCACCTTCTGATCGCCCTGACCAGATCTGGTCCCATTGTGAGGTTCGGTACGAACGCACCATCCATAATGTCAAGATGGAAAGACGAAGCCCCACTAGCATGACACTTCTCTATTTCATCTGCCAGGAATTCAAGCCTTGCTGAAATGAGTGAGGGTGAAACCTTCATGAACGAGGATGCAGCTCAGACATATTATTATTTCAGGTAGAATGGAATTTCATGCCGAATTTTGTGGGCAGTTTTGTCATTCTTTGACAAGATTAGGGAAAAATGTAATAGCACAGACGCAGTTTTTATACTATGCTGCCTGAAGGTTCTTTCCTTTTTCTCCATATTATTTAACATGACTACGCTTCCTTCTCTCAGATCGATCGGAAACCATTTGAAATTCACCCGCTTAGTGTGTATAAGATAACTGATTCGTTCTATAACCTGTCATACCCAATGTGAAAAAATCTGAAGTGCAAATATCATGTAGTTTTTTATGGTTAACTATAGGTTTAATGAAGATTTGATTCGTAGCAGAATTCAACATCCGTCATTCGCTTAAAAGACGCTTTAAGAATGAATAACTTTTTTTCGCAAAAAAATCTTGATCAGGTGAAAACTTTCTCCACATTCTCATCTTTTCAGAAAATTTATTATCATAAGGCGTAAAGGATTCAACACTTACCCATTTATCATAATTGAGGAGGTTAAGGCTTTTCTTGACTTCTTTCCAGTCTATTTGCCCACTACCTGGTATCCCACGGTTGTTTTCGCATACTTGGACGTGATATGTCTTTTTCCCTGATATTTCAAAAGCTTTGGAAATTGACTCCTCTTCAATGTTTGTGTGGAAGGTATCGATTAGTATACCGAAATTGTCAGAGTCGATTCGCGATATTAGTTCCATCGCTTGATCAACAGTATTTATGAGATATGTATCGTACCTGCACAAAGGTTCAAGTGCTATCTTGATCCCGGAATCTTCCAATATATTTGACACCGTTTGAAATGAACTGGCTACCCTATCAAGAATCTTATTTCGAAGATGTTCTGATATTAGTTGTAATTTGCCCACCGGTGCGTAAAGTGGGCCGCAGATCAGTTCTGAATCCACAAACTCGCATAATTCTATCAGTTTTTTAATGTATCTATCGGCGTTTTTTCTATTTTTCAAGTTAGTGGATGTTAGGTCCATTTGCCGAGAGCCACCCCCCACTATAATCGGATAGATTTTTTTAGAGACGCTTGAAATGGCTTCTCTCAAGGATCTTTTGTTGATATCTCCTGTAAAAGTTGGAATTTCAACACCCTGATATCCTATCGAGGCTGCTCTATTTATGAAGTCAAAATTATTTTCTTCAGGCGTTGAAGTCCACACCCATGCACTTATTGATAACTTTGGTGATTTATTTATTTGCATTAAATTCACGGTCCTTTGAGGTTTAGGTCTTGGATAGCCTGTAGAGCTGCATTTCTTCCAGAAAGACCAGATATCCCTCCGCCGGGATGTGTAGCCGCACTACACATGTATAAGTTCTGTATCTCACTGGAATAGTGACTAAATCCGCTAAATGGCCTGAGGGAAAGCATTTGGTCTATGCTAGGTTGGCCAACAACTGGATCTCCGTTTACTAGGTTTGGGTTGTAGGCCTCTATATCCTGAGGGCTCATTATTTTCATTTTTAATATAGAACCTCTTACATTTCCAGCATATTTTTCCAGTACTCTTAAACCAGCTTCAGCGATTACGTCTTTGTCGTCATCAGTCCAGTTTCTCCCCTTTATTTTGTGCGGAGCTCTGACAAAATTCCACAATATATGACCACTTCCTTTTACCCTGCTCCTGTCGTACTTAGTGTAATTATTCAATGTCATGAATGGAGACTCTGGTATTAATCCGCGAAGGCATTCGTTATATGCCTTTGAGACGTCATCCAGTGATTCTCCTATTTGGACCAGGCCCGCATTTCCAGTCTCTTCAGGGATAAAGTCTAAAGGTTTATTCAAAGCAGCATGCATCATCACCTGTGTGACAGATGAATATCTAAAGTGCTTTACTTTTTTAACGAAACCCTCGGAAAGTTTTGATTGAGAAACAAGCTTTCCGAAAAGAGCTTTTGGTTCTACGTTTGCTATCACGCCACGCTTGGCTTTAAGGTATTTTCCTGATAATAATTTTACTCCTGTTGCCCGGCTATCTTTCACTTCTATTTCAATAACCGGGTCTCCCAAAATCACTTGTCCATTATGCTTTAGAACAAAATTTTTAAGAGAATTTGATAATGTTTCCATTCCGCCCACTGGTATTCCTCCACCTTTTTGTTGAAGTAAACCAACAAACGTGAAAGCCGTAAACGCACTTCCCGGTTCCTCAGGGGATAATGGGGCGTGATTACTCCCCCATATAGAAAAAAAAGCTTTTGTCTCTTCAGCTTCAAAGTTTTCATTCAGCCAGTCTCTTGCAGACATAAACGAAAGTCTAATGAATTCCCTTCCCTCTTCAGATTCCTCAAGAATTGACATCATTTCTGAATAGGGGACTGGAGGGGAAGAAAACCCACTTTCAATAATTTCTGAAGAATTCTTATAATAATCATAAATTTCAAGGTATTTTTTAGCATCCGGTTTTGAAAATTGTGATATTGTTTTTGCCGTTCGTTCCGGGTCTCTGAAAATGGTAATAGCTTTTTTATTACTGAAAGGGGTAGATGCAACAGTGTCCGGCGTAATATCTTTGTACCCGTATTTTTCCAAACCCAATTCAGATTCTACTGGGCCCAGCCTCCAAATATTGATAGAAGTAGCTAATACATCATGTTTGTAACCTGGAAGGGTTATCTCACTAGTAACAGCAGATCCCCCTAGATAATTATTCCTCTCAATCAAAACCACTGAGAAACCATCATTTAAGAGGTATGCAGCGCTAGTTAAACCGTTAATTCCACCACCCACTATAATAAAATCAATAGCCATTTTTTTCAAACCGAAAATTCCTAATGAATATATAAAATTGTTAACCAAAAAATTTAACTAATTAAATATTTTTAGGTGTATCTAATAAGTTTTATAGATGCAGAAAATAACCGGGTTTACGAAAGCGAACTTCTCCAAAACATCGCAAAAATATAATATATAGGTTTTTCTATCCCCCAATGATGAAAAGCAGGAATATTGTGATTGCTATCATAATAGCTATAATTGTAGTTGCAGCTGGTGTTACGGCGTTCGTAGTATCGAGTAACTCACATCCCAAAACGAATCTTTCGACTCTATATATTACGACTGTAAGCCCAGTACCATCAATCCAGAGCGAGCAATTAAGTTTAATAACCAGTGACTTTAATAAAATAGGTATCCCAGCTAGCTACAATGCAGTTGGCATTCCAGTTGTTCTCGGTTGGCTCACTGCGAACACGACTCCTAACATGGTGGTCAACCCGGGACCAACTCCACCTTGGCCAGATCCTGTCTTTACACAGATCATAGGGGCAACCGATGTTGCTTATGGATTTACATATGTAGATGATTCATGGCTTAACAACAGTACGATGCAGAGTTTTTACCCGAACATAATGTTCGATAACAACACCACAAACCAAATCAACGAGGTGAAGGAGATTTACCAGGTAGTATATAATAACGCACCATACATCTGGCTTCCTATTCCAGACAATACCTTTTTTGTTCAGCCTTATGTCAATAACTTCTCTTATAATCCAGCTAATGTTTATTACTACAACGTGATGTCTTATAATTCTTCTTACACCGCCGTGAAGCCTCCTTCCAACTCTACCCTAACAGATGCAATCCAAATCAATGCTCCAGATTCACTCGATCCCGCTAGTGCCGGTCTTCTAGAAGACTCGACCTTCCTTAATTCAGTTTTCCAGGGTCTCGTCGAGCCCAGTGCAACGAATTCCAGCCAGGTGGAACTTGTTCTTGCAAACAACTATTCAGAACGCAACTATCAAAATTTCACGTTCAACTTAAGAACTAACCTCCACTTCAGCAATAATCTGCCACTGAATGCTACAGATGTGTGGTTTTCAATATACAGATCCATATTAATGGACCAGCCTGCAGAATCTGGAGTGAATAGCTTCGTTTTGATCAATTCGTCGCAGTTCAGTTCTACATCTTACGCCATTCCGTGGGGATTCCAAAGTGCACTATTACATTACTCAAACGAAACTCATTACGTAGAGGGGAGTAATCTCACTTTGAACGCTCAGAATGCGGCAAATTACTTATCTCATATGCTTTCTAATTTTAACGTATCTAATAAAACTCAAATGAACCTAATGGAATATTCAAACCAAGCAATTTCTATTAACGGAAGTAATCCTCTGCAAATTCACATAAACTTGTTAGACTCATACCCATTTTACGTTGATGCACTTGCTGCCGGGACTTCCAATTATGTCGTTTACCCAGCCTATATAGATTCACATGGAGGAGTTCAACCAAACGCGGGTAATAACTTTACAAACTTAAACGGCGCAATCGGATCTGGACCGTACACTTTCAAGACCATATCTAGTTCCCTTTCTACAATTGCTCTGCAGAAAAATGCAAACTATTGGGGAAATAATCTTTCGAATATACCTTATGTTGCGCAACCAGCACACATAAAGTACGTTGTCATAGACTATACACTGACTACAGCAGATAAGATCTCCGGTTTCATTTCCAACGACGTCCAATTGACCCAAGTTGCACCCACATCTATTAAAAGCATCGCTCAGGCATCACCATACAATCAACTTGCCCTCGGTTCATACTTTAAAAACGAAGGTTCGAGTCCTGCCCAGTGGGCTATTTCCATGAATGCACAGGTTTTCCCTACAGACTTAACTGATTTTAGGCTGGCACTCGTTCATGCAGTAAATTATACCTCACTGGACAACCTGTTCTCTTACAATGGAACCACACTAGCAACCAATTACCTTGGGCCGGTTACTCCAAACTTCAATGGTTATTATAACCCAGGCAATCTTCCTCTCTATCAATTCAACATAACGCTTGCGGAACACTATCTCAACTTAGCTGGTCTCCAGGGACACTTCTATGTAACCCTTCCAAACGGGACGGTTCTCGGTGATAAGGCAATGATCTCAGATACAATTTCGGGGCAGTTTATCCTAACTGTTTTTACCCTCGAGTCTCAGTTAGAGACCTCGGTTGCCACAAAATTTTAACGGGTGTTCATTCCCAACTATTATTTTTTCTATTTTTAAACGTTTTCTTAATTAAATATCAAAATTACCTTCTTATACTATTTTTTCCTGCATCTTGAGTTCATTTAGTTTCTTGTTAATCTTATCAGCAATATTTTGTCCGTTCTGCACGTCTCTTATTAAAATGTTGAACCTAGTAGAAATAATGAAAACCGTAGACAATCCAAAACGCCTCTGAAGGAATCCGGCCCTAACAAATACTAAGTTAATGGCGTCATATCTAAGAGTTTTACCTCCAAACAGGTTAAATGTTTGGATTGATTCCTCCCCAGCGACATATCTATTTGAAAGTTTTACCCGAATGTAGACGAACAAAAGTATATACCATATCAAAACAAACTCTAAATAATTCAATATAGAATTCGGCCCGATCTCAAGAAAGAAGGAGAATAATAAAAGAAGAATTGTACCTTTTAACAAAGTTTTTTCTGTTGATCTATTCATATAACCAGCAAGCAACAGATCCTGTCTTGTTAGGGAAGAGTACAGGTTCTTCCTGTTTACACTTTTCCATCACAAAAGGGCATCTCGAATGGAATCTGCAGCCTTTTGGTGGGTTTATTAGGCTGGGGACATCTCCACTAGGGGCAACTAATGTCTTTGAGGTTATTGACGGAACAGATTTCATAAGAACTTGAGTGTATGGGTGTTGAGGTTCCTGAATAACGTCTTCTGCTTTTCCGGTCTCAACTATTTTGCCTGCGTAAAGTACTATTATCTCATCAGATAGATACTTGGCTACTTCTATGTTATGAGTTATAAAAAGGTATGTTAAGTGGTACGAAGCATATAGATCAGCCAGGATGTTAAGAATCTGTGCCTGGATTGATTCATCTAAAGCAGACGTTGGTTCGTCAAGAATAATTAGGTCTGGACGCTTAGCGAGAGACCTGGCTATCGCGATCCTTTGTATTTGTCCTCCTGAAAGCTCCCTAACTTGTTTGTCTTTTATTTCATTGTAATTGAGGCCAACGCTTGTAAGTGCTTCATTGATCTTCACCTCGTTCTGTTCGTTAAGTGCTTCTGAAATTATTCCATAAACCTTCATTCTAGGATTTAAAGAAGTAGATGGATTCTGAAATACCATCGAAATGCTTTTCCTTATTGTTGAGAAATCTTCTTTTGAGATTTTCTTGTTTCTGAAAAACACTGATCCTGAAGTTTGAACCTCCAATGTAGCCATAATTTTTCCAACAGTAGTTTTTCCAGATCCACTTTCTCCCACGAGAGCTGTAATTTTGCCTTCCGAAAGGGATAGTGAAATCCCATCGAGTGCCCTCACGTAAATCGGTTTTTCTCTGAATATAGTTTCTATAATGCCTCTCTTTTTCGCTAAATAATACTTCTGGACATTCTCAAACCTGTAAATATCACTCATATAGCCAACATCTCACCATATCTTCTCCAATTTGTGTCAATTTTGGTTCTTCCAAAATACATTTGTTCATAACTTTGTTGCATCTTGGGCTGAATTTGCAACCATTCGGCAGATTCAAGTAAGCAGGAGGAGCACCAATTATGGAAAACAGTCTTTGCTTATCCTTTGAACTAGATGGAATACTTTTGATTAGACCAACAGTGTATGGGTGTTTAGGTTCGTTTATTAGCCTGGTTGTTTTTCCAGTTTCTACCACGCGTCCTCCGTAAAAGACCATGAGTTTATCCGATATTACATTGGCGAGTGCTATATCATGAGTTATGAAAATGATTGACATCCCTAATTCATTATTCAATTCTCTAATCAGTTCAAGGAATTGGGCCTGAATAGTTACATCAAGTGCTGTAGTTGGTTCATCTGCAATGAGAAGTTTAGGTTTTAAAATAAGGGCCATGGCTATCACAATCCGTTGCACCTGCCCCCCGGAAAGCTCATGCGGATAGCGTCTCATTATAGCAGAAGGATCAGGCATTCTCAATTTTACCAGCGTATCATTTACTTCTTTGAGCATAGTTTCTCTTGAACTGTTAATTGATAGCTTCTGATTCCTGAGCGACACGCACTCCATAAGCTGATATTCTACATTCTTAACCGGGTTGAGGCTGTTAAGCGGGTTTTGAAAAATCATGAAAATAGATGTGCCACGAAGGTAGGTCTTTTCCTTTTCATTCATTCTGAGCATATCCCGCCCCTCAAACATAACTGCACCGGTTGTTTTAGAATTAGGGGGTAGCATTCCTGCAATTACGAGTCCTAATGTAGATTTGCCAGAAGCGGACTCTCCAACAATTGCAATCTTCTCGCCCTTTTCTAATTTGAAGTCTAAACTGTCGATAACTCTGTACTCTCCGAGAATAGTCTTGTATGATACACTCATTTTTGATATTTCAAGTAACACTTTTCCACCCGTTAATTAACCCTGTTAGCTATTATATCCTGCATCCTATCCCCCACGAGTACAAACCCTATGACGATGATTAGGATTGCAAATCCTGGGGCCAATGCCCACCACCAATCCATCGGAAGAGCCCCGACTCCGTTAGCTGCCATCGATCCAAGTTCTGGGATCGGAGGGCTGAGTCCAATGCCCAAGAACGCCAAAGTCGAGTACATTAGGATTACGTTCCCAAAATCAAGTGCGGCGTATGCTATAATTGGATCCGTGCTATTCATGAAAAGGTACCTGAAAAAAAATGAAAACATTCCTACATTGTTCAGCTTTGCAGCCTGAACATAGTCAAGTCTCTTAATTTTCAATATCTCTCCCCTGAAAAACCTAGCATAAATTGGCCACCATACAACAAGCAGACCCACTACTGCAGCAAAATAGGACTCATTAAGTATAACGGACACCGCTATAACTAAAATTAGAGGCGGGACTGAAAGAAATGCATCGGTAATGCGCATTACGATGTCGTCTACAAATTTCCCAATATATCCAGCGATTATACCAAGAACCGCTCCTACACCAATGGAGACCCCAACAACTATGACCGCAATAAATGCGTCTCTCGGAACTGCGTACAAAATTCTCGAAAGAATATCTTCCCCTGATGAATTAGTACCAAGAAGGTAATGAGTTGAGGGTGGGAGGGATGATGCAAAAGGGTTAAGCTGAAAAGGATCATGAGGGAGTAGAATGTATCCCAAAGACTGATAATTTCCAAAGTTTGAAATAAATTCCAAGAATCCTTGGATTATCGACCAAGCAAAGAAGATAGATATGATAATCAAACCAATCATGGCACTCCTGTCTTTTATAATCAGCCTTAATAAGGAGACTTTTTTTGGAGAATCTTGCTGGTTTTTGTTTATTAATGCTTGAGATGCGTCTCCAATCATTCTAAAATCACCCTTGGATCTAGTATACCGTAAAGGACATCAGCAATTAGATTGGCGATAATTATTGCGATTCCAACTATTATTGTTGTATCCAGAATCGCGATATAGTCCAGATTGTCAATTGCCTGAACTATAAAATAGCCCATGCCATGGTAGTCAAAAATATCCTCGATCACTACAGCACCAGCAACCGAATATGCAAAAAGGAGGACAATCAGCGTTACTAGTGGAAGAGCAGCATTTCTTAACGCTACCCCGTAAACAGTTTTCTTTCGTGAAAGCCCTTTCATAAGGCTTAGCCTGAAAAAATCTGTTTCCATTACATCCAGCATAGAGGCCCGGGTGAGCCTTGTTACGATACCAAAACTAATCGTAGCCAACGCAATTGCAGGCAGTATCATATGATGGATTAAACTCACAAAATATGTCCAGTCGCCAGCCCAAATTGCATTTATTAGAGGAAAAGGGGTCACAGAAGGAGGTGCAGTAAGAATAGGATTTACCATGTTTACCGCCGGAAGCAACTTTAAATCATAGGCTACTACAAGTTGAAGTAAAATTGCAACCAAGAAGGGAGGCGTTCCCCATGAACTAAGATATAAGATTTTAACACCATAGTCGGTAGGTTTTCCCCTTCTTGAAGCTGCAATTGCCCCAGTAAAAATTCCGAGTAATACGGCAACAATTATTGCTGGAAAGACAAGTTCCAGCGTGATCGGAAAAAAAGTTCCAATTAATGTTAGTTCAGGAGCGTTGTAAATTGGATCCATGCCTAAGTTTCCGTGAAAAATCATACTAATATAGCTAATAATCTGGATGTATACGGGCTGATTCAATCCATATCTTTTAACAATATTTTCAAGGGTGGTGGTTGGAATATGTGGATTTCCAGCATAAATCCTTGCCAATTCAAGTGGATTTGGAGCGATGATGTGAATTAGTAAAAAGAGAAACACAATTAGTATGATCAAAGTAAAAATTGCATAAATTACTCTCCGGATTATGAAAAATAAAGTTCCAGAGTTCACGGAGAGCGCAAAGTGAAGGATCGTAATAAATATTATGTCCTGAAAATGAACAAACCACAAATACAGTAAAGTTCATTAACGCTATATAATCCCAACAAATGGAAAACATGGGAACAAACAGCACAAAAAAAATAAATCCTCTAAACTCCAGTCGTTACGGACTTGGTGAAGAAGTGGAGCGGACGAAGTATGGAAGTGTATTTACTAAAACAACAGAGATTTATCCATGGAAAAGCTACATACCTTTAGTCTTTGTTGAAGGCGATGCTTCAGAGATGGGTGACCAATTCGGTAGAGCTACAGCGGATATTATCAGAAAAGTTGTCAGGTTTAACACTCCAAAACTTGTTTCAATCTTCGAAAAGGCACACATTAACGCAAACGATTACATAGGACTGGCGGAAGACAGTATTGCAAAGTATACAGACTCGTCATATTTGGATGAGGTGGCCAGTATGGCTAATGCCTCAGGTGTGGACTACAAAGATCTCATGCTCACCAACCTGAATATTGATATAATGTACACCTTACCATCTCCGGAATCGCATTACCCACTGATGCCTGACGATATTGCTGAGGAAAGCCCACTCCACTGCTCTTTTTTCAGTGCATGGGGGAAGGCCACGAAGGACGATACTCTTGTTGCAGCTCATAATGACGATGGCGGACGATACATGGATCAATTCCTGGCGTTAAAAGTGGCAAAACCTAAACACGGCAAAGCATTTGTTTCACCAGTAGTTCCGGGGTATATTGGTTATCATAGTGTCGTCAATTCTGCAAATACGTTTAGTTGTTCTACTGGTATCTCCGATGTAATGAAGAACGAAGAGATGGCAGAAGATGGTGTTCCTAGTTGGTTTTTATTCAGGTGGCTCGGTCAGTATTCAGATGGTACGAGTGACGCAGTGAAAAGATTTCTTTCAGTACCAAATAGAACACTTATCAATTGGTGCTTTACGAGCAAGAAGGAAGGTACAAGAATAGTTGAAGCAACCCCGAAACACCATGGCTTTGCTAAATTTCCAGACGCTTCGGAACATTGGATTGTATCAGCTGGCAAAACACTAGCTTCAGATCTAGAACCGTATCTTGTAACAGTAAAACATCCAGTTACTGGTGATTATCGGTACCTGTCAATCGAGAAGGCTGTGAAAGAAAAATATGGTAAAATAGATTTCGACGAGGGGGTTAAAATAATGTCAGATCATTACGACTCATTAGTGAAAAGAGAGTCTGCGAGTGAAAATACGGTTTGTAGGCACATGGAATACGCAGGAACTTTTGGAGGAACTGTAAGATCTTTAGTAGTCAAGTTTAACAACAAAACGGACGCACTTGAACAGTATACCGAGATAGGCGTGTCGCTTGGGAATCCTTGCAATGGAATGTGGAGAAAGCTCTCTTTCGACAAAGATATGAATATACTTAACTGAGTGAATTCACATACTGCTTCAGCGTTGATGGTTGCTAAGTCGCTTTGATCAGCGCACTTACTACTTTGCAGTCATCCGGGTGTGCTGCAAAATTCAATATGCATGTGTCATCTCTCTCATGACATTGCGATATTGGACCTTGAGAGCAATCTCCCCCAGTGTATCTGGAGGGATCACTATGCATTGACATAAGTTTTGCAAGGAATGTTATGAGTGTACTGGTGGACTTGAATGGGCGACCTCTCTTTCCCCTGTTGTTTTCTTCACGTGGTACTTTCCAATTCATCAGGAGCATGGATACATGAGGTCCTAAATCCTTTTTTACAATGAATCTGTTGTACCTGTCATGCCTTCTGTTTGATCCATTATCTTCTTGTGATTCCATCACCTACTAACCTCCCAAAAATTTATAATCCAGGCTTAATTTTTTAAATGCATTGACGTATCTACTATTGAAATTGCTCTTCGTTGATATAACTTAGGTTAAAAGACGCCCCTACTTTAGATGTTATTTTTTATTTTCCTTTCAGAAATTATACTAGTGTTGCTTTGTATGACTCTTTGAAATACCTAGACAAATACTTGTCTTTTGCAGAGGAAATGAACAAGGGATCGCCAGAATTAAGTGCGACAGACATAGCTTTGTCACAAATCTCCTTGTCTCCGTTGACTATCTGATACAACACTTCATCTCGTATTTCTTGAAAGTTCAAAAAAGATGCCAGTTCGCCAATTGAAGCAAGTATCATTTTTTTATTATTAGTTCGGCGCATATAATTCAATACAATTTTAGATGATGCCTCTGTGTGTAGAGCACCGAGTCCCTTCAACGCTCCTATGCTAATTACATTTTCATGCGAGTACTCAAATAGGCCCCTGTACAGAAATTGAATGGCTTCCTCACGACCCGTCATTCCCGCCGAATAGAGAGCTTCGCCACGAATGTAATAACTTTTTTCTTTACTTAACATAGTAGATATTGCTTCAAGAGATTCCTTTTCGCTAAAATTTCCAAGCGCCCTTGCTATCGCCCTTCTTACTTTTGGATTGGGGTGTTGAGCATTTTTTATTAGAATATTTAATGCTTCTTTACCTCCAATTCTACTTAAGGCGTTCGATGACTCCGCAGCGATACTCCAATGTATCTCAGTATTTGAAATCATCCGGCTTAATGTGTCAATAAATTCATTATTGTTAAAATATGCCATTTTCCTTATCGCTCTTATCCTACAAACAAGATGCGTGTCATTTTCTATTTTTGATTTCATCTCTGAGAAGTCTTCCTCGACTTCTACGATTCCTAC
This sequence comes from Thermoplasmata archaeon, assembly GCA_021850505.1. The sequence goes on along the minus strand of JAJZLW010000092.1, from coordinate 6,039 downwards.
GATTGATATGTCAGGATCTACGCAGATAAACGTTGGTCGGTCGCTGAGGTTCAATCGTAATTCCTGTTCAATATTATATAAAGTAACAGGGATTTCTGTAGATTTGCCTTTATTAAAATTCAAAATTAATTTAAACTGTAATCGGTACTCTCTGGATGTTGACTGCTTCTGTTTGAACGAAAGATTTAGGATATGCAGCGAATTATCATAGAAATAGGTCACATTCAGTATAGGATATCCTTTAGAGTAAATAAATTGGCCAAAAAATCCGCCGGAAATCCCATCTGATTCTTCATCAACTATTTGCTCAAGATCTTTTGTGGTAGCCGAGCTGTACATAAACTTTGAGAAATATGATTTTAAAACCCGATGCATCTTCTCCTCTCCTATCAGGTTCAATAAAGAACACATCACAAGCCCTCCCTTTTCGCTGGAATATCTATCAAATGATTTTTTTGGGGCAGTACCATAAGTGGTGCAAATCTCACTAACTCCTCGCTGTGTTTCTGCCCTTAAGTAAGCGTCCAGTTTATCTAAAAGATGATAGTAGTATTCATCAGTCCCATGTTTGTTCTTGACGAAGGAGGCGTATAAGAAGCTTGCCAAACCCTCATTCAACCATACATCTTCCCATGTTTTGCAGGTAACTAAGTCGCCGAACCATTGATGTGCCATGTGATGTCCAACATTTTCTTCACTGCTGAAATCAATATGAGCTATTTCATCATGCAATGTTCTTTCAGTTAAAGTATTGGCGGTAGTATTTTCCATTCCGCCAAACGTTGCCTCATAAACGCATGTTTGGGAAAACTTCTTAAAAGGATATTCGGCTCCTGTGAATTTTTCGTAGAATTCAAATAATTCCTTAGTTATAGGGAAGGTTCTTTCAATGTCGTGTTTCTTGCCTTTTGGGACCAAATACATGAGCTTAGTATTCTTATAAGTTTCCTCAAAAAAATCAAATTCTCCACACACTAGTGAAATAAGATATGGTGAATGAGGCCGATCCATTCTCCAGTGATATACACGTTTTTCTTGGATATCTTTAACGCTTAAAAGATCTCCATTGGACACGAGATAGTACTTTTTTGGCACGGTAATGATGGTTTCTGACGTACACTTCTTATCCGGTCCGGGGATGTACGGAAACCAATATTTGTTATCTTCGCTCACCTGAAAATCTTCAGTTTGCCCCTCGCCTAAGGTCCAAACTTGGGGCTGAATGTTAGCACCATATTTGTCTTCTGTTATGAAATACATACCCAAATGCGGATCGACGATTGCATAATCCACTGTGATTTTCATTTTTAAGTCGCTGAAATTGTCGGGGACGCTAATTGTAATATTGCTTCCATCATACTTATAATCTGCAAGTTTTCCATTGATTTTAACTGAGTTAATCAAGAAATTTACAGCTTCTATCCTAAATACCGAGGTTCCCTTCGGATCAATGTACAACTCACATTTAGATTTAAACGATTTTGATCTATAGTCAAGCTCTCCTTCTATTTTTATGTGTTTCAATTCAAAAGCTTCATCGCTATCGTTTCTTGGTTCAGTTCTTTTTTCTGACATCCTCATATTACCCCTTTATAACTAAAAAGAAGATCATGCCGGATCTCCTTGTTGCTTGAGATACACCAAACGGTTTCACCACAAATCAATACTAACCTTATAATATCGCTCCGCCTTATTAAATATTGAAGTTTAATTTCGGCTTTTTTTCCACTCCTGCAGCCTGTTGTAAAGGTACTCAAAATTCTCCTCTAAACTGGGTTCCTTCATCTTTTTTCTCATGCTCAAAATCACAGGCTCAAAGTTTTTCCATATGGGTTCAAACCAGAAAGTATCGAAAAAAAGTTCCTCTGACAACAATTTGTGCTTAACTAGAACACCAGCAAGCTCAAGAAAATGTCCTACTGAGTAGAAAGAATCAAATCCTTTACTTCCAGGAGGATACTTTTTCACAAAGTCATCCCAATTTTTCGCATTAAATTCAAACTGAGAAAAAGCCCATCCATTAAAAACTCTCTCTGACTGTTGGAATTCATTTAATTTTAGTAAAAGGTCAGCGTCTTGTTTATCCAATTTTTTAGTCTCAATTTTCGGCATATTTGAGTCTTGGTAGATGATTGCTATAAATAAATTTACTGCAAAGCAGATATTGAATGCTATAATGGTATTAACCTATATTTCTGTATGATTAAGTTTGACTCAATGCGGGACGTTGGGGAAGGGTAGTAAAAGTCGACTGCAGGATCGGATTTGCTTGACATCGAATCTGCAATGATTATTATCGCCAATGGGCATTCTTTTTCCTGTGTAGAAAGTTATAGGTTTCTGTGAATCTTATCGTTCTCCCCAAGTATTTGGATATGGAAAAAGCGAATCATTAATGCTCCGGAGTGGAATCGATATGCATCTCAAGATGAATTAAGCCGCGAAGAAGACGTAGCTTGGAAGTATAAGAAACAGCATGGAATGATTCACTGAACTGCGTGAGGAGATAAAAATGGTTGATAGGAACAACTCTGACAGGATCGAGGAAATACTCAGAGCCCAACAGGCATCTATTTTACTCCAGTCAAGTATTTCCCAATCAAATGGATACTGCGCATCCTTAATATATGCAGGGAAAACAGAACTTCTAAGAATGATAAAAAATTTTTGGAATGAAAAATCAGATCACCAGGGTGCTTCCATGCTTGCGTCAACCGCAATGTTGGATACTAATGCCATTTCAAAGCGACACGAACGTATATCGGGATCAGGCCCCACGATGGTGCTTTAACATCTTTGCACCGGTTATTGCAGCGGCATTCTTGAATAATAGGCCGAAACACTTGAGATACATTCAGTGGTACCCTTGAGAATGCTTGATAAGTATCCTATCTACAAAGAGATAATAAGTGTTGATATACGAGATCTCTTCTCAACTCCGGATACTGGAAAACCCATCACCATATTATGGTGTGAAATTCAGTATCGTCCCAGATAATCAGAAAGGCATTCCTGCAGAATCAAAATGAGTGCTTGTATGCTGGCAGAAGAAACCTATCGGATTAAGGACACTGAAAGGAGACCGGAGAGAAGATGTCTGAAAATAATGATGCGAGGAATTTATCAGATACACATAGAATGGTAGTCTAGGTCGGTGGCATTTAACACTCAGTTATCAGTTACCAGTCATTTGGCGGGAGGTCCCTATATACCTAGCTCAAGAAGGAGGCCGCACAGAAAAGGAGCATAGAAGGTAAGGAGTATTGACCTATCTGACAGCACCTAAATATGTCTAAGGTCCGAATAATAAAATTTATTTAGGTGTATCAAGTATGTTATCTGCATGAATGATAAATCCTCTTCCCGTGGAAAGGCAATATCTGGGAAAGACAGGTCGGCCGTAAGGGAAGACATCCTTAGAAACGTGATAAGGTTGAAGACCCGTCTTAAATCAAAATTCGATTCTATTGCAGTATCATCAAACATGGATCATATCAGGGCGATTGCCCGGGAGCTCTCAGAATCAGAGCAGTCAGATATAGATGAACTTGACAGGAGTCTGAGAGAGGGAACTTTTCCAGAGGTTGAATCGGAACTGAAGGACCTCGAAGATTACGAGACATTTGATCACCTTCTTGAAGATGAACCGGACATAAATATGAACGATCTCCGAAGCATACTGATGGTATCGATAAAATATTACAAGGACATATATGACATTCTTCGAATAATGGAAAATGAATATTCTGATCCTTTTCTGAAACAGGCTATTTCGAACGTCGCCGCTAAAGAACTGTCGTATAAGAAGAAGGTAGAGGACCTCCTTGAAGAAAGAGTTCATGGCGACTCGTGGTAATGTTCTTTAAACCCCTTGATCCTTTTAAAGAGATTTATTACAGTTCAATGACATCAGGCATCCATGTGTGCAATGAAGCAGAACGCCACACTTACCGACGAAATCAGAGTTTTACTAAAACTTTATCCAGTTTTCAGGAGGTATTCAAAGGACAGAAAAAGGATAAGGTCCGATACCAACCACACATGGGATCCAGCCATGGAGGAACACGGAAGGAGGGCAGTTCAGACCTTTATTGATCTCGGGCCGACATACATAAAGCTTGGTCAGGTAATATCTGCAAGGCCAGATCTGCTTCCTAATGAATATATCAAGGCATTTGAACAGCTTCAGGATAGTGTTCCCCCAGCTCCCTTCGACGCAGTAAAGCCTATACTGGAAACAGAAATCGGGAAGATAGAAGAGATTTTCTCAGATTTTGATAAAAATGCCATTTCTGGTGCATCCCTGGGACAGGTTTACAGGGCCACCTATAAGGATAAACAGGTTGTTGTCAAGGTCAACAGGCCCAATATCCGGCAACAGATCAAACATGATATTGCCATACTTGAGAGGCTTTTAAGACTGGCTAAGAGAAGACTTGAGTCTTACCTTTACATTTCATTTGAATCAGTAATATTCGACTTCCGGGATCGTATCTTTGACGAGGCTGATTACGTTAAGGAAGCAGGAAATATTGAAAGGATAAGGGAAAGCGTGGCTGGAAGGAACGAAAGGGTCGTTGTGCCAGCAGTATTTCATGAGGTCACAACATCGCAGGTCCTTGTTTTGGATTATGTTCCAGGGATTAAGATAACAGACATTGAAGCACTAAGGAATAGCGGTATTGATCTCAAGGATCTGGCCTGGCGGCTCGATCTTTTATTCATGCGGATGCTTTTGCGGGACAAGATATTTCACGCTGATCCCCATCCGGGTAATATTTCTGTAACGACAGAAGGCATCATAATACTCTACGATTATGGAATGGTTGGTTCGCTTGACCCAAAAACAAGGATACAGTTGCTGAAGCTTTACGATGGGCTCTCCAATACAGACCCGGACACAATCATTGATTCCCTTATTGCATTGAATGCACTGTCTCCAGTTGCTAACAGGAACATTATGAGGCGTACCATGGATCTCGCTATTTCGAATTTGCAGGGAAAGAGGATAGAGGACAGAGAGGTTCAGGAGATATATACAATTGCGAATGGCGTGATTTTCGAGTTTCCATTCAGGCTTCCGCGTGAGCTCGTCCTTTACATGAGAATGTCGTCCCTGCTCGAAGGTATCTGCAGACGCCTTGATCCGGATTTCAGGTTTATCGCTATACTTCGGCAGATACTCTATCAGGAAGGCCTCCTCAATGATCTCTACAGATACCAGATAACAGATTTCGTTAAGAAATCTATTAATTCAATCGAAAAAGGTCTGGAGGTTTTACCATTACTTAAAAGAGACCTGGAAGACAGGCAGAGCCCTGTGAGCAGAAAAAAGGAATATAAAATACCGGCCAGCATATTTCTCGGTTTCATTGCACTTGCATCCGCCTATATATCAACAACCAGCCGAGATCTGGGGCTCTCCCTCTTTGGAGTATCAATAATACTTTTCATCGTTGTACTTCTTTCGAAGAACTGAAGTTGATATGTTGAATGAATCCGTTATTTTTTGAAGTCCATAGGTTAGATTCAGTTCAGAAGATCTCTTTTCCTCTTGTATTCCTCTTCCGTTATCTCTCCCCGTGCTAACTTTTCCCTCAAGATGCTAACAGGATCTGATCTCATCTTCATCTTGCCCCAATCAGCAGAAGAAGTAATTACATAGAAAAACAGGACAACGAAAACTATCGTTATTAAAGCCATTACAGGCATTATAACGTACCAATACCCAAAATTATCATACATCATTCCGTATCCATAACCAGACGGGTAAAATGACGATGGCTTCACCACATATAAGCCAACGACAATCATGATTGCTAGAAGAACAACAAAGGCCAGAACAACCGTCAATAATATTTTTGATCTATGATCCACTTTAAGGTCAATCTCCAGTTTGTGGATTGAGATGTGATAATTACTGTATATACCTTACATGTCTGTATGCAGGACCAAATACCGAATAAGTGAATGGCCCAAGAATGAAAATTAGTTTGTGTTAAACAGAGAAGATCAGTCTACCTTGACAGTTCGAACTCC
>JAJZLW010000102.1 GCA_021850505.1 Thermoplasmata archaeon | reverse complement strand
AGGGTCGTCTGTCCGAAGAGTCCAGGAAAAAAATATCAACGTTCACTGACGTTCCGGAAGAAGGGATTATTGGGGTTCCTGATGCGCACAACATCTATTACATTCCGGAGATAATGTACAGTCAGGGGATTCTGCAATACATTGAAAAATATTTCTCACTGAAACCAGGAGAATTCAGGGATCCATGGGTTGAATATAAACGGAATCTGGAGAGCGCGAAGGAAAAAGTGAAGATAGCGGTGGTTGGAAAATATACTAAGTTCATGGATGCCTACATAAGCCATAAGGAAGCATTCACTCATGTTACGGGAACAACCGGTATAGGCGTTGACATCGCTTGGCTGGATTCAGATGAGGTCAAGAAAAACCCCTCGATTCTCTCGGAAGCGGATGGAATTCTTGTCCCAGGGGGCTTCGGATACCGTGGTGTTGAGGGAAAGGTAAAGGCAGTACAGTATGCAAGGGAAAACAACGTACCTTTCCTGGGGATCTGTCTGGGATTTCAGGCAGCTGTGATTGAGTACGCAAGGAACGTCCTTGGAATAAAAGATGCAAACAGCAGCGAGTTCGATCAGTCAACCAGTGATCCTGTAATCGATCTTCTCCCAGAGCAGATAGGCGTATCAGACCTTGGGGGAACCATGAGGCTGGGAGGCCAGAAGGTCCATATTGAAAGTGGCACCATCGCAAGTTCCCTATATAATACGAATGAAATCAGCGAAAGGCACAGGCACAGATATGAGGTAAATCCTAAATACATAGACCGGCTGGAGGAGAAAGGTATGATATTTTCAGGCAAGGACGACGCCGGAATACGAATGGAGATTGCAGAGATAAGAGGGAAAGATAATTTTATTGCAACCCAATATCACAGTGAATTCCAGTCAAGGCCATTAAACCCATCGAGGGTCCACAAATATCTGGTTCAGAGAGCACTGGAATTCAAGAGGGGGAGAAAAGCATGAAAGAAGTTCTTGATGAACTCGCCGGAAAGATAAACTCAAAATTAACAACAGATGAAAAAATGAAGAAAAAACTGGCTGGGGTGAAGAAGACATTTTCGTTGAATTTTGATGGAAAGGATTATTATAACTTCAGCCTGAATGACGGGAAGATTTCCGAAATATTGCCGGGCCAGAAGGATGCTGACATATCGATCGAGGTCGGATCAGATCTGTTCAGCAAGCTTCTGAGCGGTGAAGAAGACGCCATGTCAGCCTATTTCGAGAAAAAGATAAAGATAAAGGCTTCCCTGATGGACAAGCTTCTGATCAGTGAGCTCCTGAAATGACCTCTGAGATTGACGCATATTCTCAGCGATTGGAAAAGGAGGTCAGGTATGCTTACGAAATAGCAAACAGGGCCAGAAAAAAGGGATTTGATGTCACAGATAATGTCGAGATACCGCTGGCATCAGACATGGCAGAAAGGATTGAGGAATTGATCCAGATTAAGGGTCTTTCGTTATTGATCAGGAAAGCAAGTGAATCAATGTCCCGTGAAGAGGTATCAATTGCTGTAGCAAGGGAAATTGCAAAGCAATTCCTCGATCAGGGTAAGAAGATGGCGCTTGACAGGGCAGTCAGGGTCGGTCTCGCGATCCTGACGGAAGGGATCCTGGTCGCTCCTCTTGAGGGGATTGCATCTGTTGAGGTATTGCAGAACCAGGATGGAACGGATTATGCTTCGGTCGTTTATTCAGGTCCAATCAGGGGTGCGGGTGGTACTGCACAGGCAATGAGTGTGCTTATTGCAGATATAGTCAGGCGGGATCTCGGAATAGGCTCATTCGAGCCCACAGATGACGAAATTCAGAGGTATATAGAGGAGATCGATCACTATAACAGGATAAAACATCTTCAATATCTTCCCACACCCGAGGAGATCAAGCTCGTGGTATCAAGATCACCTGTGATGATAGATGGTGAGGGGAGCGAGGAGGAAGAGGTTTCTGGCCACAGGGATATGGCAAGGATTAAGAGCAACCGGATTCGTGGAGGTATGTGCCTTGTCATATCTGAGGGCCTTATACAGAAGGCAAAAAAGATTCTGAAATATACGAAATCTCTTTCATTGACGGAATGGGATTTTCTCTCCGAGATAATTGCGACCAAGACAGATGAGGTATCTGATACATCACACAAATCAGAGAAGTTCCTTAAAGACATAATAGCAGGAAGGCCTGTCTTTTCTCATCCTGGAAGACCCGGTGGATTCCGTCTTCGTTACGGTAGATCCAGAACTTCCGGACTGGCAGCTGCTTCGGTCAATCCTGCAACCATGGAGATACTTGGAAGGTTCATAGCCATTGGGTGCCAGATAAAAGTAGAGCTTCCCGGAAAGGCTGCTGCTGTAACCCCATGCGACACAATAGACGGTCCAATGGTACTTCTTGAGAATGGTGATCACGTAAGAATAAACAGGGTAGAACAGGCGCGTGATCTCAAATCTAAGATAGTTATGGTAACAGATGTTGGAGAGATACTCATATCATACGGTGATTTTGCAGAAAATAACCACAGGCTTGAGAAACCATCTTTCACGGATGAATACTGGAATATTCTTGCCAGAAAAGCCGGTATCTCTGCTGGCAGCAATGAAGAGATGCTTCCATCACTTGCATTTGCTCTATCTAGAAAGTATTCGGTTCCACTTCATCCCAGCTGCACTTACTTCTGGCACGATATTACAGTTGAGGATCTGAAGGATCTTTATGCAGAGGTCTCTTCCACGCCCCGGGATGACATGAAATTCAGGAAATCAGATCGCATCATGGATATACTGATAAGGCTGGGGGTTGAATTCTCCTCAGATGCCAGCTATGTACGTCCTCTGAAACCAGAAATACTCGTCTATTCACTTGGTCTTGACAGGAACAAGCCGGATCTTTTGTCAATATCAGAGAAAGAATCAGTTATGATCAATATCAACAGGTTATCGGGCATAAAGATAATGGAAAAGTCACCAACCAGGATAGGGGCCCGGCTTGGGAGACCAGAGAAATCAGGTGATCGAAAAATGAAGCCCAAGGTTCATGTCCTGTTTCCGGTTGAATCACACGGTGAAAACAGGCGTTCAATTAAAATGGCGAACGACAACGCAGAGGATGGATACGAAAGCGAAATAGCGATGCGTTCATGCCCAAAATGCGGAAATATCACACCCGTGCCAATATGCGAGGACTGCGGTTCACCGACATACATATCTGATGAAAAGAAGCAGAGCCTGATAGATCTAAACAAACTGATAAAGGCGGCTGAAAGCAATGCCCATTTAACAATATCAAGCCTGCCTGAATTTAAGGGCGTTAAAAAACTAATGTCGGAAAGAAAGGTATGCGAACCACTGGAAAAGGGGATACTGAGAGCTAAAAATGGGGTATCGATCAACAAGGATGGGACCTGCCGGTATGACATGTCCGATATTCCACTAACGCACTTCTATCCTGAAGAGTCCACCGTCACAAAAGAGAAACTTCTTGATCTCGGTTATAAGGATGGAGAGGAGTTCGAGATATTTCCGCAGGACATTATAATTCCTGCCGATGCAGCATCTTATCTCCTTAAAGTAGCAGCATATATTGACGATCTTTTAACAGTATATTACAAGATGGAACCTTATTACATGTGCCACAAACCAGAGGACCTTATCGGGCAACTTGTTATCGGGCTGGCGCCACACACATCCGGCGGGATTGTCGGCCGGATAGTGGGAATTACGAAAGTGTCAGGCTGCTATGCACATCCTCTTTTCCATGCTGCTAAGAGACGTAATTGTGATGGGGATGAGGACAGCATAATGCTTTTGATGGATGGTTTGCTCAATTTTTCGAAACTTTTCCTGCCATCCACACGCGGGGGTCTGATGGATGCGCCTCTTGTACTCACGCTCCATCTCAGACCGGATGAAGTCGACAAGGAGGCAATGAATCTCGATACACTTCCGGAATATCCGGAAGAGTTTTTCGAGGCCGCAATGCAGGAAAAGATGCCTTCCGAGATCGAGGACATTATGCAGACAATGAAAAACCATGTTTCCAAGACGGGCTCAGTGATGGGCATAAGTTACACAAACAAGACGACAGACTTCAACTCTGGCGTCTTGATATCATCCTACAAAACAATCGGATCAATGCAGGAGAAGATAGAAAAGCAGCTTGGTCTGGCTGAGGTCATAAGGGCGGTTGATGAGAATGACGTGGCTTCAAGGGTACTCAACGCTCATTTCCTGCCGGATATATATGGAAACTTCAGGGCATTTTTTTCGCAGGAATTCAGATGCACAAAGTGCAATACCAAATACAGGCGCCTTCCGCTCTCCGGCCGGTGCAGGAAATGCAACGGCACATCCCTCAATCTTACAATACACAAGGCATCGATAGTGAAATATCTCGGTGAAACCATCAGGGTTTCACAGAAATATAAAATGCCGGAATACCTTACCGCAAGGATAGAAAATCTTTCCAGAACTATAAATGGCACCTTCATAGAAGAGAAAGAAGATGTTCCAGACAGCCTGGAGTCTTTTGGTGATGACAATTGATCGGATCTGTCTTTTCTGTCGGACCAGCAGGTACAGGAAAATCAACCTTTTCCGGCGCCCTGAAGGACTGGATGATATCACAGGGTCTTGATTCAGCAATAGTAAATCTCGATCCTGGGGCGGAATTTCTTCCTTACGAACCAGATTTTGACATAAGGGAGATACTCTCTTTGAGCGAGGTCATGTCTGAATACTCACTCGGGCCCAACGGCGCCCAGATAGTTGCGGCTGATCTTATGCTTGAGAATTACCAGGCGATTCTTAAGCCCCTTGAAGAATTCGAGGATTATTATGTAATATTCGATACACCCGGTCAGATAGAGCTTTTTGCCTTCCGCCAGGCTTCCCCTGTACTTGTTGATGCTATTACGGGAGGAAAAGCAGTAATTGCATTCATATCAGATTCCGTGATTTCTTCGAGCCCCTCTGGATTCATTTCGCAGAAATTACTCTATGGATCCGTAATATCAAGATTCTTTAAGCCATCCGTCAACGTGCTGAACAAATCAGATCTTCTCCCTGATGAGGAAATATCCAGGATAACAGGATGGGAAGAGGACACGGACAGGCTGCAGGAGGCATTCATGGAAGAAAGGCAGAAGATGGACAAGAATTATTTTAACCAGATAATCCATGCATTTCATGAAATAAACACAATCGGCAAGACTATTCCCGTATCCTCAAAGGAAATGCTCGGCCTCGAAGAGGTTTATGCCTCAATGTCCCTTTATTTCAGGGGGGGAGAGGATACTGACACCATGTTCAAGGACGATTGAATTATTATTCTGTATCAATTAAGAAAAGGGATTAAGATCTGGCATTCTAAAACTTTCGCAACTTGCTTTAATACGCCTTTATTTTTCTGTTAAAAACTGAATTCAGGCTCGAAACTTATTTATCATGTTCACGATGGGTAATGGAATGCCACAGAACAGACACTGCCTGATATGCTCAAGTTTAATTTTTTCAGGTCTTTACTGTTCTAGCTGCAACGCTGAAATCCGCCGTTTCAGGACCAGCGATGATATCACATTCGAGGAATGGCTCTCTATTGCGAAAACACACATACCCAGGCGGGAAACAGATAATTCCAAGACAATGGATCTTTACATTTTTGAACCTGCCGGCGGCGAAGATAAACGTTATTAATTAAGTCTTAATTTCAAAACGGTGAAAAAATGGCAGAAAAATGGAACATAAAAGAAAACCTGAAGTCAAAGGATCTCGATGGCATAAGCAACCAGCAGATTGAGTATCACTTTGAGACCCATTATAAGGGCTACGTGAACAAACTCAACGAAATATGGGAGAAATTACCATCCGTGGACAGAAGCAAGGCAAACCAGAACTACAGCGAATTCAGGGAACTCAAGAATGAGGAGACTTTCAATTATGATGGCTCTCTTCTGCATGAGTATTATTTTCAGGGCCTCCACAAGGAGGATTCAAAAGTTCCGGAAAGCGTAAAGAAGGAGATTGAGGCCTCTTTCGGCAGTTATGAAAAATGGGTTGAGGACTTCAAGGCCACGGGTATTGCATTCAGGGGCTGGTCCCTTCTTGTCTTTGATCTCAACACAGGAAAACTCAGGAATATAGGCGCCGACGCGCACAACACAAACGGAATATGGAATGCAATCCTGATTCTTGCCCTGGATGTCTATGAGCATGCTTACTACACAGACTATGGTCCAAAGAGGGCCCCATACCTTGATGCATTCATGAAAAACGTGTCATGGAAGCATGTTGAGGAGAGACTCAACAAAGCAAAGAAGATGTACGAAGTCTTCAAATAATTTTAAAATTTTTTATGGAATTTCATGATGAGATAACGTCGCTTATCCTGTCACCCTCATCTTCAGACATACTGGAGAAGAGGGATGAATTTATTATGATGCGCAGGGCACCTGCAGAAGAATTATTTTCCGAACTGTGCTTCTGTATACTGGCAGCCAATACATCAGCTGAGATGGGGCTGAGAACACAGAAAATAGTTGGAACCGGACGGCTCATTTCCATGTCAGAATATGATCTTAGCAGGTTGCTGCATCTTGTAAGATACAGGTTCTATAATGTCAGAAGTAAGTTCATTGTAAGTGCAAGATCAATAATGTATGATTTACCTGAAATTGTACAATCGAGCGATCTTACAGGTTCCAGAGAATATCTTGTTCAGAATGTAGCTGGAATAGGGTACAAAGAAGCATCCCATTTTTTGAGGAACGTCGGTATTTTCAAGTTTGCCATCCTGGATAAGCACATACAGTCAATCCTTTCAGAAATGCTAAATATACGTATCGGCTCAATGACATCCAAAAGATACATAGAAATTGAGGAAAAAATGATAGAGATTTCTGAAAAATATTCAATGGAGCCAGGTATATTCGATCTTTACCTGTGGAAAATAGCAACAGGGAGCATCATAAAGTGACAATAACGGTCAAAGATTCCAGGAAACTTGACATTAACTACAGGTACCTGCATGGATCAGTGGAACCATTAATGGCCAATGCAGGACAGGCCGTTGCTGAGGAGATTATACGGCATTTTCCGGACGCCAGAAGCATACTGATATTTTGTGGTTCTGGCAACAAGGCTGGAGATTCTATCTTCGCCGCGAAATCTCTCGGTTCCAGAATGGATGTAAGGATATTTTTCATGAAGGGGGAGGAAAGTATACATTCCGATTATGTCAGGAATGCCCTAAGATCCATAACGTTCCAGAAAGTCTCTGGAAAAGCATTACCTGATGAAATAGAGAATGCTGATATATTGATGGACGGTCTCCTTGGAACAGGTCTTAAAGGAGATCCATCCCCTGAATATTCTGACATTATCCGGATGATAAACGATTCAGGTAAGCCTGTTATTTCTGTGGATGTGCCAAGCGGGGCTGGGTCCAAGATATCAGTCAGGCCAGAATTTACAGTTGCGATGCATTCCACCAAGGCAATACCAGGCTACAAATACCCAGGAGAGGTCATCATAAAGGACATAGGCTTCGAAAACGGCTTCGAAAACGTTGTGGGACCAGGCGATTTTCTTAGTTATATTCTGCCTGATAAGAACTCGCACAAGGGTCAGAATGGCGTCCTTGGTATAGTTGCTGGTTTCGAATTTCCCGGGGCAGCAATAGTCAGTGCACTTGGGGCTGAGAAAATTGGTGTTGATCTGATCAGAATATATACAAAGCATATCCATGCAGGCCTGGTCCAGGGATATTCGCCATTTTTAATAACGAGAGATATAGAAGATCTTAAGGGAATTGAAAAGAGCACAGCCCTCCTTATAGGGCCAGGTATGGGTCTTTCTGTCGATTTCAAGCATGTCTTTCAGGATCTTCTTTCCTTGGATATTCCAACTGTGATAGATGCAGATGCAATCAGGATCATCCCGCTTTTGAGCTATAAGCGAAGCAAGCCGCTTCTGATCACACCACACTCAGCTGAATTCAAGGCTCTCACCGGCCTGGATGCTTCAGAGAGCACACTCCTTGATTATTCCAGGAAAACACGAAATATCGTTATCCTGAAGGGACCAATGGATCTTATATCAGATGGAAATGTGATTGCTCGATCAAGTGGTGGAAACGCAAGGATGACAATGGGCGGAACTGGCGATCTGCTTGCGGGAATATCTGCATCCTTGCTCTCAAAGGGAATCGCACCTTTCGAAGCCGCTAAACTGGCATCATTCATCAACAAGAAAACTGGAGAAATGTGCTTCGATGACAGAAAGTACTGGTATACAATCATGGATATGGTGGAAAAAATCCCGGATGTTATGAACTGGCTTGATGCATTCTGCCATGGGAACTAAGATATGGTTGATACAATTGACAGGAGTGACAACAAAACAAGACCCGTTATCCTTGATACAAGTGCAATACTTTCTGGAAAATACGATCTTACTTCGCCTGGAATATTTGTCCCTCCCTCAGTAATCGAAGAGATAAAGAAGGGAAAGATCGGAAGGCTTGTTTCCCTGTCAATGGATACAATCAAGGTGATCGAGCCGGATAATAAATATCTCGAAAAGGTGAGAAATGCTGCAGTATCGACAGGCGATATAGATCGTATGAGCAATACCGACATAGATGCTGTGGCACTGGCCCTCCAACTATCAGGTATCCTTGTGACCGATGACTATTCAATGCAGAACACATCTTTTGTTCTTGGAATAGAGGTTTCATCAGCCAATATGAAAAAGATAGGCAAGATAATCAAGTGGACATATAAATGCACTGGATGCGGCCATCTTTACGCGAAAAAAACGTCGAGCTGTCCAATCTGCGGTCATGAACTCAAGAACTATCCCGCAGGGATCAGGAAAAGAACTTAACCGTTGATGTAATCTGATTTCATGATTGATATATCGCTTCCGCTGAAGAATGGAATGATCACATATCCTGGCGACGCCCATTACGAGGAATATGCTTACAAGACGCATGAAAAAGACCACGTTCACATCACGCGTGTTTTAATGGAAACCCATTCAGGCACACATTTTGACGCACCCTACCACATGCTTCCTGATGGGAAAAAAGCATCGGAAATCCCGCTTGAACAGTTTCAGGGCAAGGCAACTGTGGTATTCTGCTCCGGCCAGGAAATTACAGAAAAAGATATACCGAAGCAGCATGAAAAAATTGTACTTTTCAAAACAAACAATTCAAATAAGTATGACAGTTTTGACACATCCTTCACATATATAGCACTGGATGCGGCCAAGAAGCTTGTTGCAGATGGTTGCAAACTTGTCGGGATAGACTATCTTTCGGTTGAGAAATTCAAATCACCCGAACCTGTCGTTCATAAAACGCTTTTGCGTGCTGGCATCATAATAATGGAGGGGCTATACCTAAAAGATGTAGAGCCTGGCGAATATAATTTTATGTGCCTTCCATTAAAGATGTTCGAAGACGGCGCTCCATGCAGAGCGGTACTCTACTGAAACATCCCCGTGACAGGATGCAATAGCGATCTGAAGATATGATGATAATTATTGAAATACGATGAGATGATCAGCTAAGGGATTTATCGTGCCAGACACTGAAAACGATAAGAATAGACCCTTCAATGAAAGGAGAACATTCCTTAAAGCGGTTGGAATTTCTAGTGCTGCCCTTCTTGTCGGTGGACTTTCAGGATGGAGATACTTTGTTCCAAAGACAAGAAACCTACCGGTTTCCTCCACATATCCGACTGCGATACTGACAGATTCTAACGGAAATCCGATACATGCCTCTGATATACCCGTTGCAGGGCTTTCCACAAGCAAATATCCACTGATGGTCTTCAATTATCCTCTTCAGGACGAACCCAACATACTTATGGCTCTTAATGGGGTGTCGATTCCTGGAGGAGTGGGACCGAATTCAAACATAGTTGCTTACAGTGGTATCTGCCAGCATCTTGCCTGTATCACGCCACTGCTAAGTTATGATCCAGCCAAGCACATTCCATTTGAGGCACAGCTCATTGGGTATACAGCGGCAAACTGGCCAAAATATGGCCTGATATATTGCAAATGCCATGGGAGCCAGTACGATCCAACCAAAGGCGTGCACAATCTATACAATAATGGTCCGGCTCCGAGTCCGGCAAATCATTCTCTCCCGCAGGTCATCCTGCATCATGATACATCCACGGACTACCTTTATGCGGTCGGCATGAACAGTGAAAGTCCTGTTATCAGGACACACCAGTTCCTTCCGAATGGTGAAATATATGGATCGCAGGTTGAAGAAGAAAACTTGTCAGGAGGGACGGAGCTTCCAATTTACAGCCAGGCCGAAAATATATACAAATCAATCGTTGTAAGCAGTTCGAATGGACCATGGCCTGGAAATTATTATTGAGAATGATATCATGACAGAAAAAAATGAATATGACCTGACCAAAATAATAACTGAAGAAAAGGGACCGCCCGGTTCCTACAACATATCGCTCAGATCAATAACCAAGAAGGAACTCCGCCTGGATTACTGGACAGGTTCTTTTCTGCTGGCAGCCCTGCTTTACCTGGGGTTTTCTGGTATACTGCTTTTCTATTACTACCAGCAGGGAAATCCGTATAACTCGACTGCAGGTATAATATCAAGCGTATATTTCGGGCATCTTCTCCTTACCTCCCACCTTTACATGGGATATGCCATGGTCGCGCTTCTCTACGTTCACATGTTCAGATCCTATTTCACAGGTGCTTACAAGGGAAAATGGAGATGGCTCCAGTGGATTCTTGGAGTCATACTCTTTGTCCTTGTATATATTGAGGCCATACTGGGTTATCTCCTCACGCAGACATACATCAGCCTTTCAGCGCTTCATGTTATGGAGATACTTGTTGAAAAGAGCGTCATTGGAAGGCTCTTTCCAGCTCTTGCCAATTTTCTAGTAGCAGTTATAGTTGGAAACGGAACAACTGCCCAGACAATGGCTCACCTGCTTTCATTACATGTTGCTATTGTGGGAGGATTGATCATCCTTGTTACTGTATTGCATTTCTATCTCTTTGAGAAATCTGGTCCATTTGGAATAAAGGACGAACCTGAAGAAGTACAGAGAAAAAAGAACCTGCCGTGGTTTCCGGTCAATCTCTTGTATACAGTATTCACATCCCTGATATTCATAGCAATAGTGCTCATATTCGCTGCGGCATTTCCCCAGAAACTGCAACTCGCATACGGCTCTCTTCAGTATGGGCTGACACCGTTTCCGGACTGGTACATAATGCCAGTTTACAAATTAATGGATCTTGCCGGCTATGGATTAACCACAGGAGGAGTTCCACTTGTCACATTTTTCCTTATTTCCCTTCTGTTCATACCCTTCATTGACAGATACAAGGGAACAGAGGCTCTTGAAAGGCCGATGATCACAGTCTTCGGGGTGTTTTATCTCATCGCTCTCTTCATTATGGGGTTATGGGGATACGCACAACCAGGTCTAACTCAGACCAGGCTGCTTACAATGGACATGTGGTGGGGCATTACGTTAGTGGCATTTGCTTCAGTATATGCAATGAGATTTGCAAAACAGGATATGGTGAAGAATGAATAAACTCAAAACAGCTTATATGATCATAGGCATACAGGTTGTAATTGCGATATTACTCTGGTATATTTCTTCGGTGGCTTTCTCAAGTTACCAGACGGTTTGGGCAATATTGCTCTTCATTGATCTGATCCTGACATCTCTTGTCGTATTGATATCACTTGCAGCGGAGGGGATTTACAGATGATAATTAACAAGCGGCTGGCTCTATTTTACACATCAATGATAATATACATTGCCGGTTCTATCCCCATGGTCCTGTACACCCTGGTGATATATCCGATCGTGAGAATGTATCACGAACCAATCTCGTCAATGGTATCACCTGTCTTTGGCAATTATTACGATTTCCTTCTTGCACTTTTCATAGTCTCCCTTGTTTTCATGGTTGTATCGCTGATATTCTTCCTAATTTCATTGTTGATGAAAAATGGAAAAGGGGTTAGGGCAGGTTTGAGGATAAGAACAATCCTGCTGCCATTGCTTCTTTACGTTTTTGCCTTCGCTTTGATTGGGGTGAGTTATCCATGAGTATTTTGACAGAATTCAAGGATCTCTGGAAAAGAAGAAGGATAGAAATGATAGAGATCTTCTTTGCACTGGTTCTGTTGATCCTTTCCGTTCCAATATTCATACTTTACCAGTATTTTCCAACGATATCGCCAGAAATAGGACCGCATCAGATAGCAAGCTGGCTTTCGGTTACATTTGCATTCATTGGTTTCGGCGTCCTCGTATACAATATGGGTAAGCTGGAGATCTGATAATAGATAATTTTTTTTCCAGATATTAAGTACATCTCTTTCGCACCATTTTAGTTTATTGTATTATGTATCGAAATCTTTTTACCAAAACATTCAATGGGATTCGTTTAAAAGATTAAACGCATACCCCCGGGCCCGCTTTCCCGTGTTTACTTATGTGAGCATTTTCAAATGCCAATTTTTGTTGAATGTTAGATTAACCCCTCTTTCATTTAGCTTAGTGGGAGAAACTTGAAATAAATCCGCATTAAAGAAATTATTGTATTACAGATTTTACGGGTAATGCACAATTGAGCCAAGTTTAATGTGAGAATTTCATAGTAGTTCGCCCAAGTATACAATACGTTGCTACAAGGCATTAAGTGGAGAGTTTGACAAGGAAAAAAACGCAGTCAAATGGCCTTGAATAGTCGTCTGGTTCAACTTTGATTTCTATTGTTTCGAAACCGGAAGCCTTTAACAACCCGTCTAATTTACTTACAGAATAATAATTTACCATTATCTCGCCTCCTTCCCTTGACTCTTCTATTATGCTTATGCTGGTGTCTTTCGTTCGTGTGGCAATATATAGGGTTCCATTATCCTTCAAAACTCTCCTAGATTCTTGAAGTGCCAATTTGACATCAGACTCACCCATATGAAGCAAAGTTGCAACATTCCATATGCCGTCAAAGTAATTCGACGGGAAATTTAGATGGCGTATATCCATTACCTTGAATTCAGCCAAAGGGTTGTTCTCGGAAGCTAACTCAATCATTGAGCTTGAGATATCCACACCTGTAACTGTGAAACCATTCTTGACAAAATAAGGCACAAATATGCCAGTGCCACAACCTGCATCAAGAACGTGGCCTCCTTGTTTTAATTTTGATGTAAACTTTACGTATCTTTGAATTGCTTTTCTCTTTAATTCTGGATTGTCATCATCTTTGGTGAATACCCTATGATAATCTTCGGCTGCCTTCGTAGAGTTATAATGTTCCATTAATTAATCAATGTCTGGCAAATTAAAAATTTATTGTCAATGGAAACAAAAAATTTTCCTAACCCAGCAAAGTACGATTTAAAGAACATATCTGGATATTATCATAGGTTTAAAGAAAAACTTACGAAAGAGAGTAAAGAGCAAGAGGCCGTAAGGAAAGATTACATTAAAGAGAGAAGAACTATCCGTTAGGAAAGAGGTAAATAGAAACAGTCAAGAAAGAATTTATAGAATGTTTACATATGAAATTATATGGTTTCAAATGTTATCGCATTGAGGATAGATACTAACACTTCCGATCTTATTGAACAGTTAATAAGATACAAGATTGCCACTAACAGAGCAGATGCCTTGAGGTGGATTATGCAGAATGGCATGCAAAACGCAAAAAAAACAGTAGATCGGAAGGAAAAAAGTCAAGAAATAATCAAGAAATGGAAAGAAAAGGGACTCCCTGAACTGCCTAAGGATCTATCGGAAATATCAATAAAGGAACGGGATTAGACTGAATTATATTGACACAAACGTCATAATTTCATTCCTTAACAACAGAGATGTTAATCATGCAAGAGCATTGAAAATTTTTGATCGTGGAGACAGGGAGGTTACATCTCTAGTAGCTGTTTTGGAATTGAAATCCGTGCTTTCCAGGACAACAAACCTGAGCGTGGACGAAATAGAAGCTTTCGTCGATTATTTACCTGAAATTAATATTGAAATCCCTGAAGCGAGCATGAACAAGATTATCAGTAATGCCTTAGAAATTGCAGTTAGGATAAGAATGAAAACCTTGGACATATTGCACATTTCCGCCAGCATGATGATCGGGGCAGATACGTTTATAACTTTTGATCGCGAATTTATAGAAAAGGAAAGAGAGATAGCAAATATTGGGGTGATAATCAAGTCAGGATAACCGAAATGCTGTCATTTTGGTGAACCATTAGCCGGATCGCGGTATCATAGAGCCGAGTGTTCGAAAACCTACTGATCAGCTCTATATACCGAATAGTTTTTTAGAAATACCTCCGTTGTTACCGTTCGAATATTCGTTTAAAACATTAACGCACAGGGCTCCACGCACTCTCATTTATTTTTTAAGAACAACCCCCATCTACTAACATGAATATCCTTGTTGCTGTCTTCTGTGTATGAATTTATTTATTAATATCATAGAACCCCATGGATCTAACCGAACCCCATACGGTAGTATAATTAGTTAAAGTTATAATATTATATAACAATCACTTACTTTATTGGCACCAATAGAACCGTTTCTAAGCGGTCAGAGACTAAAAATTGCCAGACTTCAGGATTATATAATTGATCTTATATATGACAGGATCCAGCCCGGTGCTCTTCTATACGGAGGAACGGCAATTTGGAGATGCTTTGGAGGAATGAGATTCTCAGAGGGTATAGACATTTATCTGGACTTGTCTGCCTTTAAGGAGCTTATTGCATTACTTGCAAGGTACGACCTCAGACTGATTTGGACGGATCCTGATCTGCCTTCAAGAGTTAGAATAGCAAGGGATGAAACAGATATTCTTCTAGAGTCTAAGCCGGGCTTCGCTGAAAATGAAATACGACCTTACCTGCGAATAGACGGAACTGTAAAAATAATAAATGTGTTTAGCCCGACCGAATTGATGATAAGGAAGATTGAAGCATATAATGGCAGAAGATATGTAAGGGACATCTATGATCTGTTCATTCTTACGAAATGGCTTGAGAGATCAGATTATGTTGTCAGATCAAAGCTCTCGTCGTTTCTCAACAATTTAGCGAGACCCATAGACGAAGAAGTACTGCCAGCGCTTCTTTATGCCGGTCCACGTAATTTGAATTTTGACAATATGACCGAGTATCTTAAGAGGTGGTTGAATGAAATATGAATCTGCTTTTGCTGATTTCTTTGCCAAGCAATTAATCTTCGATATTAATGATGCAAGGAGGTTTTTATCCAGGCTGGGCGCCAGTGAAGCTTACATCAGATTAATGCTCCACAATCTTGCACAGGATGGAAAACTACAGAGAATCGGAAAAGGAACCTATTCTTACAATCGCAGCGAGTCGATAATCGGATTCAAATTCAGGCCATTCTATTACGGTCTACAGTATGCGCTCACAATTAGAAAATTATGGACACAGCAATCCGCCCCGGTCATAGTGACAAGAAGCCTGGCGAATCCAGGAATCAGGGATATAATGGGAATACGTGTTATAGTTCACAGGATTAACGAAAAAGCATTCTTTGGCTATGATTATGTAAATTACGGAGGTGTTTTTGTTCCAGTATCAGATGTTGAAAAAACACTTCTTGATTTAAATTATTACGGTCTGTCCATTGATCCCGAAACAAAGGAAAGACTAAATGAAATGGCAAACAAATCAAAGGTGCTTGAATATACTTCCAAGCTGTATGGAAAGTCTGGAACTTATTAATTTCTTATCCGCAATCAATAATCGGTTGGATCGGTGAATATTACACTCTCCTATCTCTTCTTTAGATTCAATTTGTGGAATTCAAATACCTTTTCATCCGGAACAGCATTTTTCAGAGCAAGCAAGATACATATCAAAACCTTAACATTGATGCTACCAGCAAATGTCAGACACAATCCAATATTTCTTCAGATCTAATTTACCGACCAGGAAAAGGAATGAAAATTTAATACAGCCAATTGTATTGACTTACTGTAATATTGAACCAGTGCGATAATTATCGTTAATTATCCAAAAATATTAATACTTGTCATACAATGTCTGACAGTTATGGTCGGTTTAACCTCAACAATAGAGAATTATTTCAAGAGCCTCTTCTTGAATAGTTTATACCTTCCAGCCAGTTTATCCTATGTCGTACTTATAGGACTGGTCTTTCTCTCAGTTGCACTCATATTCAAGGGGAGTACTACCTGGAAGCTCCTGTTTGTTGTACTGGGAGCATATTATGGTTACATATTTGCCTCCTTTCTGCTTCATTACATACCACTTTCAAGCACCCCAGTTTATCTCGTCTTGATTATAGGCATTATTTTAGGTGCCCTTCTGATGACCATCTTTGTAAAGATAGCCTTATCTGTGGGTTTCGCTGCGCTTACATTCTTTGTTCTGCTTGCAATCTATCCTGCATATTTACCTGAGATACTTGTTATAAGCGTCCTTGTTTTCGCGGCTGTTTATGTTCTTTACAAGAGAGTAACAATGGTTGTTGCAGGAGTGCTTGGTGCTTTCCTTCTCTGGTTCACCCTTCTTGTGCTTGGTGTTGCTTCAATAGATGCACAGATAATCGCAGGTATTCTCTACCCTTTGGGGCTCTATCTGCAGGTGGTTGAAAAATCAAGAAAGGCTGCGCGTTCCAGATATTACAGAGACTATTACCGGGCAAGGTACTGAACAATCAGGTACTTTTCAGGACTGAATTCAGGAACTCAATCGAATCCGAGATATAACCATAATCTGAGTAATTGAACACAGGTGCATTTTTGTCTTTGTTTATGGAAACAATTGTCTTTGCATATCTTGTACCAACAACATGGTTATCATGCCCTGAGATACCGATTGCAATGTAGAGATCTGGTGAAATGGAATAACCCGTTAGACCAATCTGCTGCTGACGCGGCAGCCAGTTCAGGTCAACTATCGGTCTTGTTCCACCGATTGCTGCGCCTACCTTCGAGGCGAACTCCATTGCCAAAGCAACATTGTCTTTTTTTATCAGGCCTTTTCCAATTCCAACAACTATTCGTGCTCCCTGCAGCGATTTGAACTGGCTGTCGACTTTCTGAATTGATACTGGGATGTCTGAATAGGTTGAATCCGGTTCAACTGAAGACACTTTAAATTTTTTCTCTGTTTTTGCAAGCCTGAAGATTCCAGGTCTGACAGTCGCCATTTCCGGTCTGGTCTTTGTGGTAATCCTTGCCACCATTCCTCCACCAAAGGCTGGTTTAAACTGAATAAGTCTGTTGTTTTCCAACTTCAGGTCAACGCAATCAGCAGTAAGACCGATCTCAAATTTCGCAGCAACTGCAGCGGCCACCTCCCTGCCTTTCACGTTAGATGGAAAAACAACGTATTCTGGTTTCCTGTTTCTTATAATCTTCACTATTTCATCTGTATATGCCTTCAATGAATCTGTCTTTATGTGAACGTATTCGTTGCAAGAAAGACCTGCAAAGTTTTGTGGGTCCTGCTGCCCGGCAACGACGACTGCATGATTATTTTCAACTCCCAGGCTGCTCAGCTTTCCTGCTATCTCATAAGTAACTCTGGCATCACCGGCTGATACAACAAGTGCAAACCTTTCTAGATCTATGTCAGGAGGATCCTGTAAAACAAAGTCTGCATTTTTCTTTCCAGATTGCAGGGTGTCAAAAATTATCTTACTGATTTCATCTACACTGTTCAGGAAACTGACCTTTCTTTTACTTTCAACTATCTCTGTCGATTCGACCACGGTTGGAGACATGCTACCCGTTATACTGCCCCCAACATCAGCAGCAGACCACTTTTCTATTCTGGAGCTCATATCGGGTATTTCAGGTTTTACGAACCTCGCCCTGTTTATCTTTTCGCTCACCGAGACGAGAAGAGGTAATTTCATTCCGTATACTTCCAGGCCGTCTTCTGTCTCCTGTTCAACATTAACATCGTTATCGGATAAAACTTCTATCCTTGAAACGGAAGTCTTGTAAGAATAGCCAGACAGGATCGCAACCTCCGGCGGTACCTGCGATGTTTCTCCATCAAGTGAATATTTTCCGAGTAAAACAATATCCGGAGATATCTTCTTTGTCACAAGAGAAAGTATTCTCGAAGTAACCCAGGTATCTGACCCGGCATAGGCAGGATCTGATATTAGTATTGCCCTGTCTGCTCCCATCCGCAGTGAATTGTTCAGAACATCAGCTGCCGAAGGTGGTCCCATTGTTGCAACAACAACTTCTCCACCGATCTTTTCCTTTATCCTGATGCCCTCCTCAACAGCCCTCTTGTCAAATGGGTTTATGATCAACGGTACTTTGTCTCTTACTATCCGTTTTGTTTTGGGGTCAAACTCTATCCTGCTTATTTCAGGTATCTGTTTTACGAAGACTAGAATCTTCATGAAACTTCCACGAAGATTTCACCATTCTCACTCTTAACCTTATATGATTTGAGCGGTGAAATATCACCGGATCCTTCTGGTGGACTCACAACTGAACCGTCAGCTGGTTCGAAGGTTGCAAAATGGTTCGGGCATATCAGTTTGCCATCATCAACGAAACCCTCGGAAAGATCGTAGTCTTCATGTGTGCAGTAACAGGATGTCGCGTAGATTTTATCCTTGATCTTTATCAGTAAAACCTCGGTTTCATTAACCTTTGTCTTCATGAGATCTCCATCCTTCATGCTGCTTTCCTTTCCAACCTTGTACCATGCCATAATCCCATAATAATTAGATTAATTATAATCTTTTGACGTTTTAGGCAAATTTGTAGTTGAATATATCTGAAATTTATATCCAATCTTGATATAACCAACAATGGGTGCGCTGACATCAGATGAGAAGGCAAAATTTCTTGAGGCAGGTAAGATCGGTAAACTTGCCCTTGAAAAAGCGATCAGTGAGATCGGTCCTGGTGTATCACTTCTTGAAGTTGCAAAGAAAACTGAAGCACTTATTGTAGAAATGGGTGCCCGCCCTTCTTTTCCAATAAACCTATCAATCAATAACGAAGCAGCTCATTACACGCCCTTCCATTCCGATAAAAAAACATTCTCCTCCGGAGACCTCGTCAAGGTAGACATTGGTGCAAGCGTTGATGGATATCTTTCAGACAACGCAGCAACCGTGGAGGTAGGCGGAAAAGGTAAATTCAGTGACCTGATAGATTGTACACGCGAAGCACTGAACAAAGCTATTTCGATATTGCGCCCCGGCGTTTATGTAAGGGATATTGGCAGGGTAATCGGAGAAACAATTGCAGAATATGGTTTTAGACCGGTCAAGAACCTTGGCGGTCATGGCGTCGGGAGATATGACCTGCATTCATCACCTTTCATACCAAACTATGATGATGGGAATGGAAACGTTCTGCAAGCTGGTTCTGTTTTCGCAATTGAGCCATTTGCATCAACCGGCATAGGAATGATACACAACGGGCCTGGGGGAAACATATACATTTTCAGCGGCACTAAAGTGGATCAGAATGATATTGCGTTTAACAGGTTCAAGACAATACCATTCGCTGAGAGGTGGCTATACGAGGTCAAGCCAGATTACGAGAAATATCTTAAAACAATGATGAAAAATAAACAGATTTCAGAATTTGCGATACTGAAGGAACACAGAGGATCTATGATTGCCCAGTCTGAACATACCATTTTAATGTCATCTGACAGCGTTGTTGTTACAACTCTGTAGTTATGGTTCAGGAAACAAATAATTCATAACGTCTTTCAATACTGCATTCTTATCTTTCAATCCATCTATTGTAATCATATCATCTTTCAGGTATTTTTCATAGATTTTCCTGACTTTTTCTAAATTAAAAAGTTTTTCCAGTTCATCCATCTGCCTTACTTTCTTGATCCTCTCTATAGCCGTTTTTTCATCTATCGATAGGTAAAATGTAATATCTGGTCTCACGGTGATGATACTAGAAACCTCTTTCATCCATCTGATCGTATTATCAATCGTCTTGAAAAAATCCTCGAGCATATAGCCCTGATAAGCGTAAGATGATAACAAATATCTATCTGAAATGACATAATCATATTCATTCAGTTTCTGAGAGATTTCCTTTTGATGGGAGTTTCTGTCCATAGTGAATAGCAGGAACAGTGAAACCGGATCCCTGACGTCCTTCAATATACTTACATACGACCTAAACCATTCGGTTGGTTCAGATGTAATCCATACCTTCTTGGCCCTGCGCTCCAGATTTGCTTTGAGTGATCTTGCGAGATCAGTTTTTCCGGAGCCGTCGATTCCTTCCAACGCAATGAATTTTCCTTTCAAATCAAGCATGGATGATATTTAATAATAAAAAGGTAGCATGCTTTTCACATAAATTGCGAATAACTTTTCGTCCAATATTATTTTTTCTAAAGGCAAAAGGGTTAAGGCTCTATTTTCGTTCTTGATCTATGACAAGAGGATTTAATACAAGGGCAGTGCAGGAGGGAGAGGTTAAAGATAAACAGGTTGGAAATGTCATAACACCGATATTCGAAAACTCCACATTTATAACACCAAATGAGGCTTCAGGTGCAGCAGTTGATCACTCGACTGGAAAACCATTTCTGTATACAAGGGTTGGAAACCCAACGCTGGAAGCACTTGAAAGGAAATACGCTGCACTTGACATGGTTGATTCAGCTTTATCTTTCTCATCTGGCATGGCGGCAATTTCAACAACAATGCTATCTATGCTGAAAACAGGGGACCGGCTGTTGTCAGTAAGCGATCTTTATGGTGAAACACTTACACTATTCAAAAAAACGTTGAAATCTTTCGGAATAGAAACGGATTTTGTTTCTCTTGATAATCTCAATAAAGCCAATCTAGATTTCAGAAAATACAGAGCTGTCTTTACCGAATCCATTCTTAATCCCACAATGGGTGTTTCAGACATCAGATCTTTAGGGAAGGTGCTTCTGGAAACAGAGACCCCTTTGATTGTTGACGCAACATTTGCATCCCCCTTCAATCAGAATCCAACAAAGCTTGGCGCATCTATCTCGGTGCACAGCGGAACCAAGTATATAGGCGGTCACAGTGACATAATTCTTGGCCTTGCAGGTTTTTCATCAGGTTACATGAAAGAGATGAGCGCAATGAGGAAAAACCTTGGGGGTGTCCCGGATCCAATACAGGCTTTCCTCGGCCTTAGAGGGATTAAGACACTTGGTCTAAGAATGAAGGCACACAATGAAAATGCGATGAAGATCGCATCTTTTCTTGAACAGCATCAGCAGGTGGTAAAGGTCAATTATCCGGGACTGGAATCATCCAGATATCATGAGATAGCTGAAAGGAATCTCACGGGATTCGGTGGAATGATATCATTTGAACTCAAAGGCGGGATCAGTGGAGCCAGAAGGATGATGTCCCGAATGACCTTAGGTGCAATGGCTCCAAGCCTCGGGGGCGTAGAAACGCTTGTGACTCTTCCATCCGACACATCACATGCCTCGTTATCCCCGGAAGATAGGAAGGCGGTTGGTATATCTGAAGGTCTCATAAGGTTGTCCGTCGGTATCGAGGAGGCAGAGGATTTAATAGAGGATTTTCAGATGGCGCTTTCTTAGATCAGTAAAGAGGAAGGTCTCCAGTTACCTTGTCTATCTTATCTGAGAAATCAGGACCAGCTCCAAGGCATGTTACGGTACCGGGAGGGACCTGAGTCAGGCCTGCGTCTGTAATAACAGAGGTAGATATACCCTCAGACTCGAACTGTTCTTTCAGTGAATAAAGGATCTGCAGGGTATCGGCTTTAACCACGACTTTTCTCTGTCCCTGGTCGATCCAGTTCCTGAACATCCTTTTATCTTTTTTCATTGCATGAAGTGCAAGCGTAACAGCTGCATGAGCCACCTGAGCAGCCATCTTTCCCTTTCCGAGATCCAGGTCTTTTCTGACGACAATTACCATCTTTATCTCGTCTACCAAGGCACACTCTTCCTTTTCATTTTGTATCCTATTATATTCACTGCCCTGTGAATTGGAGGCGTCACTATGAAGATAACAAGGATCGCCGGAACATTCCAGTAGACATTGTAAAAGAAGGATGGAGAAGCAAGGAATATGAAAATCAAAGCAATAACAGCAAATGGGTATTGATCCAGAAGAAACCCATTCTGTCCACTCCTCATACCAAGTCTCCTCTTTATGAAAGATCCAGTCGAATCCCCGATCATTGAACCAGATGAAAGTGCCAGAATCTGTATTGAAAAAAGATAGTACGAATAACTATAGTTCACAGGAGAACCGGCTATGAACGCGATACCTGAAAATACCAGTCCTGCGATATATCCAAGGGCAATTCCACCAAAAAAGCCTCCCCATGACTTCCCGTCACCAAGGATCCTCTTGCCATCCGGCATGGTTTTCCCAAAATCCATCTTGGTTTTTCCTTTTGTTATTACGGCAGCAGGATTCGCAATGAAGGCGGGAAGGAAGAAATAAAGAGAGAAAAATGCCTGATAAAGGACGTTATCCATAAAGATCAACAGCCTTTAAAACATCCGCCTTTGTTACAATCCCCTTCAACTCACCAGCGCTGAATATGAGAACAGCATTTGAGAATTTTAGTATGGGATAAATCATGGAAACAGGACTGCTCTTGTCGACCTGTGGTAAAGCCGGTCCCATAATATCCTTAACAATCATGTTTTTAAGCGATTCTATTGATTTTCCCTTCACAAGAAGGTCGTTTATATCAGCTTCCGTGATGGTGCCAACAACCCTTCTCTGTTCCAATACAGGAAGCTGAGAGTAACCCTTATCGCGCATTATTGTCAATGCGTGCACAACGGTATCTGATGAACTTGCTGTTATTACCATAGGTGACATAATCTTTGAAACGGTCAGGTCGAGACTATTAGCCCTGCTGCCGTTCTGGTTAAGTATCTCATAAATTTTCCTGATTTTCTCGTAAGTGGGATTGATCTCCCCTTTCTCCAGCCTTGCAATATAGGATTGGCTCACGCCAGTCAGACCTGCGAGTTCCTTCTGACTTATGCCTAAATTTTTCCTCATCTTCCTGATTTCCGGTATTGAAGGGAGCATATTTTCAGATCATATCATGAACTTCTAAATAATATTCACTTCGCAGTTCAATAATACTCTTAATGGTAACTCGATCGAAATGCCAATCGGCTGAAAAAAGCTCAAACGAATGGTAAAAAGAATCATTCTGATGACAGAGAATAATGGGAAATAGTTATATATTTTAATCAATATGCAATTCTATTTGAAATGAAATACACCATAGTAGGAAACGATATAATGAAAGATGGCAACAAGATCGGCCAGATTACTTTTACCGGTAATGGAATAAGATTCAGTCAGGCCCTTGTTACCGGTCCGGCAACCTTCACCCTGGAAAGGGAATCCAGCAGTTACAAGATAATTGACAGTGGAGTCGAGATGGGCAGGATAAAGAAGGGATTGAAGATCGATTACAACTATACTACCTATGAAGCTGATAACAGAAGTGCAGCTAGGTTCAGAGGTAGGCTTGAAAACACATTAAATATTGAAAGTTCTGGCATGGTTGTTGCCACTATATCAAGGGAAAACAACAATTATACTATTGACTGCACCACCTCTGGAAGCGAAGTTCCTGCATTTTCAGTATATGCTATCCTTTCCAGATACATGAATATGGGACCTGCCGGTGGCTCTCCAAATACAGCATTCAGCAGGGCCAGAAGGCAGATGCCTGGAAGTTATCGTGCAGTTAGTTCAGCACTTTCCATTCTTGCCTTGATTTTCCTTTACAACATAGCCGGAGGTTTCCTTATTCCAACCTCATATGACGTGGTTGTGTTCGTGATCCTTCTTGCCGCATCATATGTGGTTAGAGGTCTTGGATATAAAAAGGGGAAATACCAGCAGAATCAGGAAATACAGAAACAGTAAAAGTTATTTTTAATTTGTTTTTGTAGACACAACAAACCAAAGTACAGATCCCCCAATTGTGCCAAGGCTTTACGTATGTGTTTACTAAAGAAAAAGCATTAATTTTAATGATAGAACTACGATAGTAATAATAGGCATGATTCAATTTCTGTGAGATAATGAACCCGATAGTTGCTGCTCTTCAGAGGCAGGCTAGGATATCAGTAATAGTAATTTCAATACTGTTAGGTGCACTTTTAGTATATCTAAGTCTCTTTGAATCAATCTTAATATACCTGGTTCCTGTTGAAGTTTTTTTCGTAATGCACTATCTCAAGTTTTATCGTTTTAAACCAAGGATTCTTGGTGCAACTGTTATATTCTTCGTTATAGTCATCGCTGCGGCAGGCATATACGCTCAGGCACTGTACACGTCAACTGGAGTCGAATCGCAGTCCTTGGCAAATGGCTCTAATATAACGGCTTCAGTGACTCCATTCAATCAACAAGCCACGTCTTATAATTTCAGTTTCGCAATTGCAGGTAATCAATCCATCGGTTCTTATTTCATTTTGGTGAAAGGCGTCAACAATCATTATTTTGTAAATGTCAGTGAACAAAATATCCTGAAAGGTTACAACTCCAATCATGATCTTATTCTATATTATCACGACGACAATATTACGCCATCAGGCATCTATGAATATTATCTGTACTTCGCGAACGGTACCACTCCTATCAGCAGTATAGGTCCGCTCTTTTCCTCGACCCCTATATTTGAACTTTACTTGCTTGATCTGACACCATCCTTCATGCTGATCTTTGAGCTTATCTTTGTTGTCGGTCTATTGATCGCAAGGAGCATATCCAACAGTGCAAGAATGAGAAATATGCCACCAAAAGTACCACCAGTTCCAGATCAACCCGGAACAATAGACGGAGACAAGACACAGTAGGTTATCAAAATCTACATAATCTATATATTTCACCTGGCGATTCTATATTGTGAAATATACAAGGCGGATACAGCTTACAGGTGGATCCACTTATACAGTATCCCTGCCATCAAGATGGGTTAAAAAGGCAAACCTGTCGAAAGGCAGCGAGATCGAACTATCTGAATTAGGCAACAATCTTGTTCTTGATCCCAGATCTGCCGGTTCCTCTCAAAAGGCAAAAATCCTCACGATCTCAAAGAGCGTTGAGGAATCATTCCTCGAAAGAATCATGACATCATTGTACATATCTTATTTTGATGCACTGACTATAAAAACTGAAGATATCATGGATCAGAAAACACGGGAAACGATCAAAAGATTCGCAAGACGCGTTATGGGTGTTGAGATATTCGAGGAAACATCTAATTCTATTGTGCTTCAGAACGTCCTGAACTCTGAAACCTTCACTGTATGGAATGCAATCAGGCGGATGTCACTTAATGTTGACACCATGATCTCGGATGGAATCAACGCGATGAAATCTATAGACAGGAAGATGATGTTCAATATCATAGAAAGAGATGATGAGGTTGATCGATACCAGTGGTATATCTTCAGGGAAACAAAGGCCTCTCAGGCATCAGGGGAAAGTAATGTTTATGCCCTTATTCTTTCAAGAATACTTGAGAGGATGGCAGATCATTCAGTAAACATATGCAATGCAATCATAAGAGCAAAAAAGGTGAATGAAAAATGCATGATCGCACTGTCTGAATTCCTCGGCTCATGTTATGCAATGTACAAGGATTCCATGTCATGTTTTTATTCTGGAAATATAGAGGCGATGAATGCCATAATTGAAAAGAAAAAGGAAGTTGGCCAGCTTAAAAACAATCTTCTCTCGTCAATTGATGATGACTCATTGAATCTTGCCACCGCTGTATCTGAAGAAATATTGAGGATAGGCCTGTATTCCACAGACATCGCGGAGCTTGGTATGGATTATCTCCTGGCTAACGAGACTTCATTCGAGATCAGGTGACATCGACAGGTGTAATCTCAGGGTCATTATATTTTCCAGATAGAACAGCGACTTTCACCTCTCTGTCATGTGAAAAAATCAGCCTGATGTTCTGATCAATCGCTCTCTTAATCAGTATTTTTTTCCACCTGAATGTTTCAAGTGGGAATGTGTCTATTGCAGTTATGTGAGTGGGTTTTACATGAAAGGTTGAAGGCATCAGGTCTCCCGGATATATGTATTTTAGATTTCCAATGGTAAATTCAACTATCTGGTGACCGGAGGAATGACCGCCTGTGTATATCACAC
This sequence comes from Thermoplasmata archaeon, assembly GCA_021850505.1. Next base: position 45,726 of record JAJZLW010000102.1, on the reverse strand, counting down.
GGATCCATGACTTGAGCCTTTTTGAGCCCTTAATTATCAGATCAGATCTGGCAGTTCTCACGCGAGGATAACTTCCGGATGTAAGTTCCAGGTGACCCCTTGCTGTTTTCAGTTCTGAGATCTGATAGATCCTGCGCGAATTGAGAAATGGGTTACCTTTCTTTCCAGATAGCCCGCCAGAATGATCGAAATGAAGGTGACTGAGGATAGTATAGTCAATATGGCGATCTGCATTTAAACCGGAAACCTGATCGCTCAAATTAGAATTGACTTTAACCTCAAAAAATCTCCTTCCCCTTTCTTCCATGTTTTCATTTAAGCCAGAATCCAGTGCAATAACATTTCCTTGTGCTTTGATCAAAGGAATATTCACAGCAAGAACGATTCTCCCGGTTTGATTTGGCTTGAAAAACCGTTCCCAGGAAACCTTAGGTGTAATTCCAAAAACCGCTCCAGGATCGAGTGAGAATGTTCCCCCATTCAATATTTTTAGGAAATCATCATGCATTTTTATTTCCGCCCAGCTGTGCAATCTCAATCAGTACTTCAGGATTTTCAAGATTGCTTGTATCTCCTAGATCCTGTCCGAGGAAAGCAGCCCTGACCAGCCTGCGCATTATCTTCCCTGATCGTGTTCGTGGAAGACTGCTAATCCAGAAGACGCTTTTCGGGGCAAATGATTTTCCTAGTGAATTTTGAATCGTTTCAAATATGTTCTTCCTTGTTGTTTCAGTATCCTCACCCATGTAAAAAATGACCAATGCCTCTCCCTTCAAATCATCCGGTACTCCAATACATGCCGATTCCCTTGCACCATGGGCCTTTAAGACTGCGTCCTCAACCTCATTCGGACCAACCCGCTTACCCGCGACTTTTATCACATCATCTGCCCTGCCGTATAGGTAAAAATACCCATCCCTGGTCATCAGTGCCCAATCCCCATGGAACCATACATCTTTGAATCTCGACCAGTAGGTCTCAATATATTTTTCCTCCTGACCCCACAGCCCCCTGGTGAGCGATGGCGATGGTTTTTTTGCCACAAGGTAACCCACCTTGTCATACACTTCATTTCCTGAGTCGTCAAAAACAGATGCATTCATGCCCAGACCCCTGTAAAGGCATCTTGGTTTAAGAGGAATACCAGGGTTGGAAGCCAGAAAACATCCAATTAAGTCGGTTCCGCCCGATATGTTTGAAATGGGGGTTTCGGAGCCACCAAGTTCCCTGAAAAGGTACATCCAGCCCTCTTCATCCCATGGCTCACCGGTGGAACCAAACAGCCTGACTCCATCAAATCTTCTGGAGAAACCTGCATGTCTTAACATCCTGACGTAAGTGGGGGAAAGACCGAGGATTGATATACCATGCCTTGTGATCATATCGGGTATACGGTCCTTGCTTGGATAATCCACTGCACCATCGTATACGAAAACAGATCCGCCAAGCGCATGAGTGCCCACGATGTACCACGGACCCATCATCCAACCGAGGTCTGTTATCCAGAATACGGTATCCTCGGCATCAACATCCATATAATACCTGACCTCCTTCACGATATTAATGAAACTCCCGCCATGCACATGCACAGTTCCTTTTGGTTTTCCAGTTGTTCCTGAGGTATACAGCATTATGAATGGATCCTCTGAACCAGTTTCCGTATCTACTGTATATTTTCCATTCCTGACGAGATCCTCGAATGAATAATCTTCCTTTCCAGTTTCGCCTGTTCCTGAAATTATTGTTTTGATACCGTGTATTTTTTGGATCGAATCCCTCATCCTAATCTCCTTACCCTTTCGCATGTACTTTTCTGACGTGAACATGAATGTGATACCCGCATCCTCTACTCTCTTCCTTACAGCCTCTTCTCCATAACCTGAAAATATTGGTACCACAACTGCGCCGATCCTTACGATTGAATAGAATGCAATGATCGCATCCTTGCATAGTGGCATGAATATCGCAACTCTGTCACCCTTTTTTACTCCCAGATCCACCAGGGAACCTGCAAGTCTTCCCACCATCCCATCCAGTTCATGGTAAGTCAGATTACCATGTTTTCCTGATTCCTCCTCCCATTTAACTGCCGGTTTAATGGAATTTCTGTATTTGTAAACACAGTTGTAATCAACATTAATCTTGCCGTTCACAAACCACTTTGTGTAAGGTATGCCTTTTGATGAGTCCTGCACTTTTTCAAATTTCTCAAAAAAATCTATGCTGCAGTCATCAATGACTGACTCCCAGAAATTTTCAGGGTCGCTATCAGCGAAGGTATATAGTTCCTCTAAATTATTAAAACCAAGTTTATTTTTCAGCTTGTGAATCTTTGTATGCCTGAGGTAAAGATCAGTGGGTGAAAAAACAAAATCTTCCATAATATTAGGATATGGCACAGTTATATGTTTTTTCCGTAAAATTGGCGCCATCAAGATTCGGCCGGTTTTTAATTTATATGAAATGTGAAACTAACATCATTTACACATACAATAATGTGCGACTGAGGAAGACGTCTTTCAGGGGTTCAAGATGGGCTCAAAGTCCATTTATAATTTCTCTCCAATGGGAACTTCCTATTTTTCGTGATCAATAATATTCCAATTACAGATTTTGAATTGAGGAACGATGATCCCATAATCCATCCCATTATCACGTGATTGTATTGCAATTTCATGAATGTTGTAAAGAATGGTACATTTATCACGAAGATGTAGAATAGAACATTATTCAGAATACAGACATATGTGTACCAGAAATGTGGATATTCATTTGTCGAGAGGCCTCTGAATTATGGTTACGGAAATCATTATCCCAATGATCTAAAGTTGAAGACCATCAACACTAGGGGCAAGATGTATTTGAGATAAGTAGCTGATATATTTCACACAACTGGACAGGTCTTAATTCAATATCGCCTGCTAATATAGGAAAGACAATTCAATTTTAATCTTTGCGCGAATCAGGCTGAGATTATAATTCTCCTGATAGAGATATTAAACAGTTAGGTTAATGAACCAATAAACTCATTATTTGGCAGTAAGTCTTGCAAAATAGAGCATTATATGTTTCCTAACAGTTCTATTCTACTTCCATATGAATTCTTCTAATTATGTCTTCAACACCTTCATCTGAATGCTTCCAACAGTAATTCCAAATGTGTTTAATCTTAAGCACGCTTTTTGGGTCTTGAATCATATAATGATTGTACCAAAAGTTATAATCTGGCTCTTTTCTCCCACCTACCGAATTAATGGACTCTTCTTTATCTACTTTATTTATCAATCTAACTATTTTCTCGTCATACAATTCGCCCCTGATCTTACTTTCAATATGACGTAAAAAAACCTTTCCTCTATACTTTTTCATTAAAGTTACAATTTTTTCTGCGTTTGGATAAGAATGATGGTTTATATTCATCAATATTTTTATTGTGAATTCCGAATCCTTAACTCTTCTATCGAGGTGCTGCTCTATTTCGTCAATTGATGAAAAATTACTCCTCCATATGAACATGCTCTTATTTGCTTTCTTGACCATTTCGATTAAAACCTCAATATTTTTTTCTCTTCCATGTTTAGGTAAAGGATGATCATTGTTAGTTGCTATCTCAGAAAGAATCTTGCTATTTCCTTCTAATATGACTTCTCTTATCCAGCTTGATTCTTTGCCGTAATAAATTGTCAAAAGTAAGGATATTAATATTCCAAGAAAATATGGTATAGCGGCCTCGTGAGTTGGTAGTACATTGAATAATATTAGTATACCAAGGAAAATTGCAATCGCAATTATGATGAATATAATCTTACGCTCAGAGACTTGTAGATAAAATCTGCTCATTTTTAGGTCTGGCTGATAAATTAATAAGGGTCATTAATTTTTTCTATATACCTTACCTTAATCTTGTATTATTTAATTATTGCTTGATTCAATATAAGGTCAAATTTCACCAATCTAAACTCGTTTGATTCATGATTATAGCATTTAATATGGACACGATAATCAAATAATTGCGGTAATTACATCAATGGGATAAATTTCAGTTCACTCTTAGATCGACGAAAACAGTTTTATCCTGCAAAGAGTTAACTCTCTGAATTATTTTGAACGGGAGCATATACGAAAGGGAGCTTGTGAACATTCTTTCCGGTGACCCTGTACTCATAAACCGTTATGCAAAGAACGTCCATCCTGACCTTCGTGAAAGTATTATCACAATGAAAGAACACCCATTCTTTGTTACAAGATCTGCCGGTTCGCTTGGGGCAGATCTTGTTGCAATAAGAGGCGATATATCAGCAATTATTGAGGTAAAATCTTCAATAAACCCAAGCATAATGTTTACAGAGGCATCTGGCAAGAGACAGGAGCAGGCAGTCCGCCTTGTAGAAAGGTGTGAGAAATCTGGAACATTCCTGATGTATGCATTCAGGCTGAAGGGCGTGAGAGGAGAATCATGGAAAACATTCGCAGCACCTGCAAATCCAAGGGGTAAAATAGCATACTTATATGATTTCCTTCCAAAAGTTGACCAGACAAAGGGAAATAATTTTTATCTTAAATGGGAAAGGGGAAAACCCCTCTCTGAATTTTTAGACTATACAAATAAATTACAGTTCTCTTAATGATGCAGTTATAGCTTTTTCCAGTGCCACTATTCCCATGTCAATCTGGTCTTCTGTGACGTTAAGGGCAGGTATTATTCTTATTGCACTTAGACCGGTTGAAAGCAGAAGCAACCCATTTTCGTAGGCCTTTCTTTCAACGATGTCTCGGAGCTTGCCAGCGGGTTCCTTTGTCTTCCTATTCTTGACGAAGTCGATCGCCGTCATCAGGCCAAGTCCCCTGACATCTCCTATCGAATCAAAGTCCTCCTGCATCTCCTGCAGCCTTTTCATCAGGTATTTTCCCATTTTCGCGGAATTCTCCACCAGTTTCTCTTTCTTCATCACTTCTATTGTTGCAACGCATGCAGCGCTTGCGATAAGGTTTCCACCAAATGTGTTAGAATGCATCCCTTCAGATTTGAAATCTAGTCTTGCGTTTATCACAGATGCACCCATCGGTATACCTGATGCAATTGCCTTTGCAAGTGAGATTATCTCAGGTTCGACAGAGAAATGCTCTGAAGCGAAAAATTTACCAGTTCTCCCGAAACCAGTCTGGACTTCATCCATTATAATGAGAATATTGTTGTCGTCAGCCATTTTCCTTAACTTTTTATGGAATTCCTTCGGAGGAACTATGTACCCGCCTTCTCCCTGGATTGGTTCCACCATGAATGCTGCGATGTCCTCCGGTGGCATGTAAGTGTTCAGAACATATCTCTCAATGAATTCAAGCGTTGCCTCAACCAGCTCAGACGGATGCTCGTAGCCATCTATTCCAAATGGGTTCCTGTATGGATTCGGATAAGGTACATGTGCAACACCAGGCATTGTCGGGAAGAAACCTCTTCTCTGTGTTGCTTTTGATGCAGTGAACGAAAGTGAGCCGTTAGTTCTGCCATGGAACCCTCCTATGAAACTGATGAACTCCTGTCTGCCAGTAAATGCTTTAGCTATCTTGAGGGATGCCTCGTTACTCTCGGTCCCGCTGTTACTGAAGAAAACCTTCTTGTCAAATTTACCAGGTGTGATTTCCGTCAGGGCCTTCGCAGCATTAACCTGTTCCTCGTAATAATAATCAGTTCCTGCGAAATGCCAGAGTTTGTCAAGCTGTTCCTTCACTTTCTGGGTCACATATGGGTGAACATGTCCAATGTTTGTAACACTGATTCCCGATGCAAAATCCAGGAAAACGTTACCATCAACGTCCTCAACAAAAAGACCCTTTCCTCTCTTCCCCACAACTGGAAGTGATTTCGTTGATTTCACAAGGTACTTTGTATCCATGGCAATAATTTTCTTTGCATTCTTTCCAGGCAATGATCCTTTTATGTTTATTCGATTCATTTCGTCGTTTATCTTTCCTTTTTTCTGAGTGTCTACGGTTATCATGCTTATTAATTCCAGAGGATAATATATATTTTTATGAATGTAAATCGTAGTTAATTTACGAATTTCGTAGCATAGAATAGAAATCTTATTAAAAATTCCAGTAAAACAGAGGCCCCATCGAAAGCGTGCTTGTTCAAAGACATGAATTCAGAAAGAGCACAGTAAGCAGATACAACTGGGTAACTTTACATTACCCGCTTCAATTAACAGACCTGTCTGTATGCAGAGCTATAAATTGAAAGACAGAATACTTAAGGATTTTAGCAGATCAAGGGTTCTTTCGTTCCTCATGCTCATTCTTGTCTTTGCTCTTATTCTATATCTAACCAATTTTACCAGGGGACTTTATCTGGCTCCTCCATTTGCTGTATCATCATATCTCGCAGTTTATGAGAGAAACACGAGGTTTTCAAATTCAGTTTCTATAATTTCCTCTTATCTCTTTGTATTGTTCGTGACCCTGATAGTAAGGGTATTTATTTCAGATATAGAGATCGGCCTGATTGTGAGCACTCTTCTTGCAATGGCATTTATATCTTTTACCAGATTCGAACATCCACCCATGATCGCACTTACTATTTTCTCCTTCCTTGTACCAAATTTTCAGGCATTTGCTGAAAGCACATTTATCGCGCTTGCCCTGATAATTTTAGGTAGGCTGCTTGCCTTAAAATTACTTGGACCTGCGATAAATAATTGAAAATGATTTTGAATGCAACCTTTCAGTAGGAGAATTTATTCAGTTCAGAAACATATCTTGGCATACTATGTTTCATCCTGAAGAACTTGATCTTTTTACATGGCTGAACAGCAATTCCGAGAAATGCAAATTTAATATGTCCAAGAACAACATGCCTGACAGTCTCTCAAGAAAAAGCGGAATCGATTTTTCATTTCAGGAATATGAGAAAAACAGGAATATTGCAAAAGAACTATTTGTCCGAGAGTTGTCAAAAATCTACAAGGTAAATACTGACATGATTGTTCCAACAATTTCAGGTTCCGAGGCGATATACGTTTCTCTGCTTTTATTAAGGCAGCATTCTGATCACATCACATTGTTCACACCTGAATACGAACCGATTCTGAAAGTTGCAAAATCTCTTTCATTTATTTTGAAAGAGGTAAAACTAAGGGATATTACAGAATCAGATGTTCGTGAATCCTTTTCAATATCATTGCCCAATAATCCCATTAGTATTTCAAGCGATATTATCACAAAACATTTGAGGAACAATTCTGACAAATCAAGATTGAAATACATTGATGAGACCTTCCTCGAATTCAGTAAAAACAGGGGAAGGACAATTTTCTCAGAAAACAGGGGACTGATAGTCTCATCAACAATGACCAAATTCTATGGTCTGTCAGATATGAAGGTGGGCTGGATTTTTGCAGATAAGGAATATATTCCGTGGCTAAAGAAGAGCATGGATCTTATAACACCATCTATTCCTCCATATTCTCTGTGGATATCCTATCAGGCTCTTTTGAATAAGGGCTTTTTTGACCGGGAAGTCCCTGAATTCGTAAAAGGAAATATTGAGATGGTAAATGAGTTCGTTGAACAGACCCCAGGACTAGAATGGACAAGGCCAGATGGCACGACTTTTGGCTTTGTTAGAACAGGAGCGGAGGGATCTGTAGATCTATGCAAGAGGATCCTGAAAGAGACAGGTGTATTGCTGGCTCCGGGTAAATACTTTGGAGATGACCGTGGTTTCAGAATTGCTTACGTAATGGAAAGAGATAACCTTCGAACTGCACTGGATTTACTTAAAAAATTTTTCAAAAGTTAAAGAATTAAATTAAAAAAATAAGTTGTTTTTCTAAAGGTTACAGGAACCTGAAGTGCAGGCTGGGTCAAAGGTTGAATCTACCTTCAGAAGATTTTCTGGCGCAGATAATATTAAGTCTTGAGAGACTTTCTGCTTTTCTTCTGTTGTATTATTCTTTCTTTCGGTTCCGGAATACAGAACCTGCTGTGACTTGCAACCATCCCTGTAAACGGTAATTCCCTTGCAGTGAAGGTCACGGGCAAGCCTGTATGCCATTGCAATATCCTCTCTCGTAGCGCTATTTGGAAGGTTTATTGTCTTTGAAACGCCCGAATCGCAGTAATTCTGGAATGCGGCCTGCATCAGTACATGCCACTTGTAGTCAATCTCCTGAGATGTGGCATATAATTTCTTTATATTTTCAGGGAGGTCCACATCCTGTAAATTGCCTGTCCTGGCAATCTTCAGCATCAGTTTCTCAGAATAGAGATTTAATTCCCTCAAGTTTTTCTCGAGGCTCGGATTTACTTCAAGGAGTTCCTGACCATCAAGCACATGCCTAACAAAGGCCAGTGCAAAGAGTGGCTCTATTGACGATGAACATCCAGCGATTATTGATATCGTACCTGTTGGGGCAATGGTTGTAGTTGTGGAGTTTCTCATCTTTCTGCCTATGGAATCCCAGTAAGAACCCTTCCAGCCCGGGAATACACCACGTTCATTTGCCAGGGCCTCTGATGCCTTGTGCGATTCATCCTGCAGAAAGGCCATAACTCTCTCAGCAGTCTTAAGGGCTTCCGTACTTGCATAGGGTATTCCAAGATCAATAAGCATATCAGCGAATCCCATTACACCGAGTCCAATCTTTCTCGTTGTTCTGGAAACCTTTTCTATTTCCGGAACCGGGAAGAGATTAGCATCAATCACATCATCCAGGAATTTTGTCGACAGCCAGATCACATCTCTGAGATGATCAAAATCTATCTTACCATCTTTTACAAACTTTGCAAGGTTTATGGATCCCAGGTTGCATGACTCATAGGGCAGAAGAGGCTGCTCTCCGCATGGATTTGTAGATTCTATTTTCCCCAAATTAGGTACGGTATTGTGCGCGTTAATCTCATCAAGGAATATCAGACCCGGGTCCCCTGTCTTCCATGCCTGGTCTATTGTAAGATTCCAAAGGTCTGATGCCTTTATCCTTTTTTCAACCTTGCCGTTTCTCGGGTTTTTGAGATCTACGTATTCATCTCTATCGAGTTTATCGAAGAAGTTCTGATCCATACCTATTGATATGTTAAAGTTACTGAGGACTGTATTTGCTGAATCTTTTGATGTTATGAAATCAACTATTTCAGGATGGTCATAATTCAAAATACCCATGTTTGCTCCCCTTCTCTTTCCACCCTGCTTTATGACATTTGTGGTGGTGTCGAATATTGTCATGAAAGATATCGCACCAGAAGCAACTCCCTGTGTCGAGCCCACGATGTCATCATGTGGTCTTAATCTGCTGAATGAAAAGCCGGTCCCTCCCCCTGACTTATGAATTTTTGCAGCGTCTGAAAGTGTCTTGAAGATACCATCTATAGAGTCCTCAACAGGTAGGACGAAGCATGCCGATAGCTGGCCCAGCTGGGTTCCAGCATTCATGAGAGTTGGGGAATTTGGAACGAATTCAAGATTGATGAACATTTTTTCAAAGTTAGAAATGGTATCAGAAACGGTGGTACTATTCGCAGATGTTGAATTGATGAAGTCTTCGAAAGATCCAGTTATAAAACCCTCTTTCGATAAATTCTCAAAAGCTCTTTTCAGCGTACTTATAGCAATTTTATCAAAGTCCAGCGAGGCAGATCCACTTTTCCCTTTTTTCTTGAACTCATAAATATATTCAATTATTCCTATGTTATAGGCGACCCTTCTGAACAATTCCCTGGGGGTTTCTACGACATTGCCCTCTTCATCCTTTATAAGATACCTTGATTCAAGAACCTTAACGGCATTGAGTGAAAGTTTAAGGTCATCCCTTACTCCCATCCTTGCCTTTTCCTCCCTCAATATGCGCCTTTTTTCTCTATAAAGTATGTAGGCTTTGGCAACATCAGCAAAGCTGGCTCCATTTTTGCGGTATGACATTAATTCGTTTTCCACTGTATCCTGGACCTGTTCAATACTTGGGGTCTCGCCGGATGACTCAATTTTAGATACGACCAGATCGGTAATGGCCTCGGCATCCTCCATTGTCCCATTTTTGACTGCGAGCATTGCTTTATAAATCGCCATTGTAATTTTTTCTTTGTTAAATTTTGCTGTTGTTTTATCTCTTTTAATAATGTCAGTTATCATTCTGAACCACTTTTTTCGGTATCCTTTAGATCCCTGAGGTGCAATAAAGCCTTTTTGTTCCCTAAACTGATAATCATATGTTATCAAGTATGTGATCAGGATTGATAAATAAATCGATAATTATCGGGAAATAGTAATTACCTTAACATCAGTCGGTATTGATTATTGGCTCTTGGTACGTTTTTCCATGCAGAAAAATGATTTTCCTATGCTTTTTATGTAACAAGACAGATGTCATATTAGCATGATTTACAGATTTTTGGCATGATTCAAGACGTGCAATATGTAAACTTTCTGGGGAAACTTTAAAGCGAATGTTGCTTTACAAGAATATTGGATAAAGCTGCTACAGGAAATGTCCAGTCCGGCAAAGACTTCAAAGATGTCTTCGTAAAACGTCGAAAAGTCTTGCTTTCCTACGTTATTGTAGGCACAATTTTCGGCATCATAGCCACGCTTATGGGTTTTATCCGCCTTCTTATGCTTTCTGGATACATACCCGATTTTAACATTTATTTTTTCGAGCATCCAAATCTGCAGATCTTTGGTTTTTTAGTACTATTTGTGAGCGGAGTTGCATCAGTGCTAGTCCCGACTTTCCGTGGCAACACACCAATTACTGGAAACCTGGATTACGTTTTTCTTGTGATAATAATAGCTTTTCAAGTTTTAATAACATTCTCTAATTTACCTACTTCTTTTTCATTTGAATTTACTTTATCTGCTTTTGTCCTTCTTCTTCTTTATTCCATGAGATATTTGTATCTTGTATGGGATGGTATCAGCAAAGGATCAAGAAAAATCGATGATGGTGATTCGTACATGGTCCTTTCAGCACTATCTCTCTTGCTGACAACCTTTCTTTTGATTATAGATCAGGTGATTGGATTACAGGAATTCACTTACCCACTGCTTTACCTTGTTCTGCTTGGATTTGTGGGTTCAGTTATTATGGGTGTAATGATCAAGACATCTCCTTCTTCACCTTCAGTTGGAAGAAAGAAGTTGTTGGATATATCTGTGGCAATTTCATTTGTTGCAGTCATTGTCGACTTCATCATGCCTGCTTTTTCAATAACGGTTGATGATTTTCTTGCTCCATGGATATTTCTGATCGGCGCCTTTCCATTTGCTCTCGCACAGTTAATTTTATTTATTAAAACAGAAAAGTCCGGGCGGTCTTTGACTATAATATCTATATTCAGGAAAAGCACTGTGAACTTTACAAGATTTGCCGCATTTTTGTCATATCTCTGGCTTATTTCCGGTCTGATCCTTGGTGTGTTATATTCCAGCGATGGCCTTCTATATGGAATAAAAATTGCATTTATACATGCAATAAGCATCGGTTTTATTGGTTCAACCATAATGGGCTACGCCCCGCTGCTCCTGCCGGGGATAATCTCTGCCAGGTCCCCAAGAACCGAAGTCTTTTCTCTTTCTCTTTATTTATTAAACGTAGGAACACTCTTGATGGTAATTGCCTTTATTGTCTACGCGTACGGAATATCTATAGGGGTCCTTTTTACATTAGGAGGAATATTCATTATAGCCGGCATTATCTGGTACATTGCTGATATCCATATCTATATATTTTCAAAGAAAAAATCTGATGCAGTTGTTTTCTCTGACGACTGGTGAATAGATTATAAATTGTATTGAAATACTTTCCTTACCGATACTTATTTAATAACGGAATTTTTGGAAATTATATTCAATAAAGGTTAAAAATCTTATTTACATCATGAAAAGTCCACTAAAAAGTACGTGTGATTCATGATCACGTATGACGACGTGCGACATTAACTGGTTCAGCTATGGGCTCCGGAATGAGCTTACGGCGGGTCACCGTGCAGTGACGTTCCGATCAGCAGCGGACCAAAAATTCCCCAGCGGGTCAGGGATTATGAGGGGTGATTAATCGCCGTTAACCTGGGGAAAAGTTCCTAAAGTGGGGAATTTAATTGGAGTTCAAGGAAGGCAAGATAGAGAATGAAGATCTAAAGGATCTTGTAGCGATTGTAAATCGGTACGTGAAGAGCTACGAGATAGCAGTTACACCATTAGACGTATTCTTTTACTATTTCAGTGACGACAATCCTGGCCTGAATGAATCCTTTGAGGAATTAAGGAAGGTCCTCGTACCCAAAGGGTACATACCATTCATGTCCGAAGAGAATGAGAAATTCATCGTGGTCAGGCATCGTCCTGCTGAAAGGTATAGAAGCAATCGGGTAAATCTTGTTCTTTTCGTTCTTACACTGGCTTCTACAATATATGTTGGGGCTGGCTTTTCCCTGAGTTTTCTTAAACCTGGTCCCCTGATGGATCTTTATGCAGTTGAATACGGTTTGGTGTTTTTTTCTGCACCGCTTCTTCTGATACTCGGAATACACGAAATCGGCCATTATATCGTAGCAAAGCGGTATCAGGTAAAGGCTTCGTTTCCCTTCTTCATACCTGTTCCATTTTCCATTGGAACATTTGGTGCCTTCATATCATTGCGGGACCCAATACCCAACAGGAAGGCAATGCTTGAAATAGGCGCGGCCGGTCCAATATTTGGTTTCATTACAGCTTTTCCACTCCTGTTTATTGCCAATTACCTGCAGCACGTCTTTGTACCTGTCAGTATCCCCTCGACGCTTCTTGTCGTTCAGTTTCCAATAATTTACCACGTTCTCGGTCTGTTAATGCCGTCGAAAGTACCAATATTCCCCATGGAACTAGCCGTCTGGGTTGGTATTTTTGCCACTGCACTCAATCTTCTTCCTGTAAGCCAGCTTGACGGCGGGCATGTGGCACGTGGAGTTCTAGGGAGAAATTCAAAATATATTAGCTACATATTCATAGCATTACTATTCTACTTCACTCTTTACTATTTCGGCTGGATCATCCTGGTTTTCCTGGCCATCTTTATGGGTCTGACACATCCTCCACCACTTGACGACTATGCAAAACTTCCAACCAGGGATTACGTAATAGCAGCCTGTGTGCTTGCCATGTTCATTCTTTCTTTCACTATCACACCCATAATTTCAGGCTGATTTTATTCAATACGTCATGTTTTTACAATAACAATTATTATAGAATAATTAATATCCAGTAATGACTCAAGCATCAAATTTATACTTTAAAAAGCATCAACGGTGTGTGGAACCTGCAGAATTTCGCAGAAAAGCTCTTGATTTCTACAGAGATGAAATTACAGACCGCCTTTTTTACGAAAAGTTAGCAAAGAAGATCTCAGACGATCAGTTCAGGAGCCAGCTGCTTGAGTTATCAAGGATAGAGCACGAACATGCCAGTTTCTGGGAGCAGGAACTTAAGAACATATCTGAAGATCCGTCAAAGATGAAGGGAAACCGGCTAAAAATAAGGTTTTTATTTTTCGTCATGAGACTGATAGGTCCCGTACTGACAATAAGGATGCTTGAGCACGGTGAAATACGCGCGATATCCATGTATAAAGACATGATATCCACACAAGCCGAAGGGTCGGATTTAAGGAACAAGCTAGAGACCATACTGGATCAGGAAATAAATCATGAGGATGTATTTGAAAAACAGATAGAGAAGACAGAGGAAGAAATTGAGAAGAACAGAGATATTATTTATGGTATGAGCGACGGACTGGTTGAAGTTCTTGGATCTATCGCAGGTCTGACAGCTATTCTTTTCGATCAATACCTGATTGCACTCGGTGGCTTCGTTGTAGCAATCAGCGGTGCGATGAGCATGTCTCTCGGTTCTTATCTTTCATCAAAATCACAGAGCGAATTCAGGATCCATCAGATACAGAAACAAAGCATGTTTGATCCGTCCAAAAAACAGAAGATGGAAATAGATGACCTGAAGGAAAAATCAAAAAAATCTGCGTTGACAACTGCTTCATATTACCTTCTCGGTGCTTTCATTGCAATTTTCCCTTTCCTGATTCTGTCAAGGATACCTGCTCTCCTGCTTTCAGTGACTCTGGTTGCCATTACCCAGGCAATATCAAATTCAATAGTGGCTTTATCAATGAATGCAAGAATCCTCAGATCCGCCTTGAGGGCCAGCCTGCTAACTCTCCTGACAGCTGCTGCAACATTCGCAGTTGGTGAGATGTTTCACATAATCTTCCATCTGACCGTTTTCTGATTGGGCAGTTATAATAATAAAACAATTTTATTACATTACTATACTCCCATGATATAAGTTGCACGATTTTACAGAATACATGGGCCGCACAAAATCAGAGGTCGAGAAATCACTCAGTTATTTCCTGACCGAAAAGGTTGAAACATCGATTGATCCGCTTGTCACCCGGGTGGCGTCCCTGATCAAGGAATTCACACTGAACGGCGGCAAAAGAATAAGACCTGTACTGATGGTTTCCGGATACTCCATGTTCAAGGAACCCGATTCAAGGATATACAATGCATCTATCTGCACTGAAATCTCCCAGACTTATTTTCTCATTCAGGATGATATAATGGATCAGAGCATGATTAGAAGGGGAAAGCCAGCTTTCCATCTGCAGGTTCTTGAAAAACTTTACGGGAACCGTAAGGATTTGAAGCATCATGCGGAAAGCATTGCGATAATAGCGTCTGATCTGGCAGATTCCTACTGCCACCAGGCCCTTCTCAAATCAGGTTTTGATCCACTGCTGCTCACACAGGCTGATATGGAGTTAAGTAACATATTCGAGGCCACCGGCCACGGACAGTTGATAGATATCAATTCATTCTTCGATGATGAGTTTACCGTCAAGGACCTAATGAGGGTGCACCTCTGGAAAACTGCCAGGTATACAATTGAAGGTCCTTTGAGAATGGGCGCCATTCTTTCAGGCACAAGAGAAAAACTGAATATGCTGAGCAGCTATGGCTATTCACTCGGTTTAGCTTTCCAGCTACATGATGATCTCCTCGGGCTCTTCGGAGATGAAAAGGTTTTGGGTAAATCAGTCAAGAGCGACATAAACGAGGGGAAGAAGACGCTCCTGATCCTTAAAGCAATGGAGAACGGGACATCCGATGAAAGAGAATTCCTCTCCAGCGCAATAAGAAGCGGTAACGTAAGCGACGATGAATTCGAAAGGGTCAAGAAGATAGTTGAAAGAACCGGTTCACTTGACTATTCCATCGATCTTTCAAAGAAACTCGCTGGAAATTCAAAGAAGTATATTGCGAAATCTCCGGGCAGACAGGATATGAAAGATTTTCTTATTTGGCTGTCAGATTACATAATAAAAAGATCATCTTGATCGGTATACAGGTTTATGTTTCTGGTACATCTGGCGCATTGCTCCGTCATCCAGATGCACATATATCTGAGTTGTAGAGATACTTGAATGACCAAGTATTTCCTGGATGAATCTCAGATTCGCGCCATTCCTCATGATTGAGGTTGCAAACGTATGCCTCAGCACATGCGGAGTGACATTCTTGATCACTCCAGATTCCTTTGCAATCTTTTTAACCAGGCGCTGGATCGAAGTAGGATCATATCTGCTCGTCTTCCTGCTTAAGAAAAGTGCTTCACTGTCTGTTCTTACCAGTACCCTGGATTTCATGTATTTTTCGATTGAGTCAGCGCACTCATCACTCATGATTACAATTCTGTCTTTATCTCCCTTGCCATGCCTTACCCTCATAACCTTCTCTTCGAGATCGACATCCTCTATATTCAGTGAGCATAGTTCGCTTACCCTTAATCCTGTGTAGGCAAGTGTTGATATTATTGCCAGGGTTTTTGGGTTTCTCGAAGCAAACGACAACAACCGGGAGGTTTCATGCTCGGTAAGATATTTTGGCACGCTTCTTGGCCTTCTTGGTGATGTAAGGTTATATGGTGGCTGAATATGGCATGACTTATATAACAGTCGCAATGCCTTTATGCACAGATATTGACTGCTCTTTGAGTATTTCTTTTCAACAACAAGGAACTGTTTGAACCTTTCAATATCTTCCTCGTTTATTTCGTTAATCTCTTTCTTAATAAAATCAATGAACAGTGAGGCAAAAAAGGAGTATTGTCTGACAGTTAACTGGCTTTTTCTTTCATTTGACATCCATCGTTTAAAAGAAATAAGGGTCTTTTCAGTCAGTTCTACCATTGTTAGTTTTGTCAGACAAATATAGTATTTAAGTTTATCTATTAAATTTCACTCTTTGCCTTTCAATCTCCTTAATTAGTCCTTTTAAATGAGGTCTGGATTTGACACTTGGAAACCTTCTCAGGAAAGAATTACAGGGAATTACTTTCAAACAGGGCAGTATCTGTAATTTCATTAACACAGCTGGTGAGAACGCTCGGAAGATCTGCCGCCTGGATCTTTATACCCGTATACCTGTCACTTATCAGGGGTATTCCTTACTTTGAAATAGGCCTGCTGTTCTTTGGCACAGCAATGGTTTCTCTCCCGGCAAGCATTTATGGTGGAAACCTGATAGACAGAATCGGGAGAAGGAAGGTCGGTATTCTTATCCCGCCCCTCCTTCTTCTAACATATACCCTTATGGCCTACTCCGCCTTCACTCATTCATCGCTTTACCTTCTTATCATCTCGTTTATAGCGATTGAACCGCTTGTGACAATACAGGGAATAGTCGATAATGTTCTGATAACAGATATAGTCGAGGAAACAAAGCGTAATGACGCATTCAGCATACTCAGAATAGCAGCAAACCTCGGTTTTTCAGTTGGTCCTGCCCTTGGAGGGTTCCTTGCATATTTTAACTATGGTTATGTTTTTGCGGTTCCGGCGGTCATTTCGCTTCTGGATTTCTTCCTCTTCTATATTTACATAAAGGAACCGGAGCATCCGGCAGGTGTCCAGGGAGGGATGTCATTTCCATCAAAAGATCACAAGTTCATAATTCTTTGTATCATACTTGCATTGATATGGTTTGTAACCGGTCAGTGGGGCACAACCCTTACATTATTCTGGAGTAATTTCGATCATCTTACAAACAGATTCATCGGTATTTTATACGGATTAAACGGAATTTTCGTCGTTACGATGCAGATACCCATAAACTGGCTTTTCCGTCATGTAAACGATCACACGAGAATAGCAATAGGAGGCGCAGTTTATGCTTTCAGTTTTCTTTCACTTGCTTTTTTCTCGAGCACTCTTTATCTGCTGCTTGACGTTTTCTTTATAACAATGGGTGAAAATATCATAAGCCCTGTTGCCTACAGCATGATTGGTAAATTGGCGCCGTCAGATAAGCGTGGCCAGTACTTTGGAGCATTTCAGGTGATAGTTGGTTTTACCGTCCCGTTTGCCCCTCTTATGGGAACCTTCCTGCTGGGCCGGTTCTCCGCATCCATCTTAACATTCTGGGGAATAATATCAGGAATTGGAATCATCATATCACTGATGGTATTTATTTTCGGCCGCAGGATTAACAATGAAACCTGATTCAAGATCTGTCTTCAGTCACAATGCCAGTTTCCTTATCCTTTACGGTTTTCTTCTTTTTGCTGTATGAAACAAACATACCAACAGAAATCATTACGAAACCAATGTATGTCAGGTATGAGCTTTTTTCTCCGAGGATTGCAAAACTGAAAACAATTGAAAGAGCCGGTACCGCGAAAAAGTAAGATGATATTTCAGAGACATCGTACTTACGGAACAGGTGAAAATATATCAGATAGGCAACCGCTGTCCCGGGCACGCCTAATATTAATGATAGGAGAACAGTCTGATAATTCACACTGAATACACCCGCCGGTGAAATTGCGACAGCCAAGATAAATAAGACAGGTATTGAGTAAAGAAGTTGAAGTGTATTGACGCTCACGGGACTAACCCCAGAAAGATATTTTTTATAGAAAATGGTCCCAAGCGCCCAGAATATGGCGCTGATTACAAGGAGCAAGGCACCAAAAATCGAAGTCAACCCGATCTGCTCGACGAATATCAGCACCACGCCGGCGAATCCGAGGATGGATGCAAGTATAGATTCAATTGTGAGTCGGTCACCCAGAAACATACCCGAGAAGACAAGGGAAAATATCGGGAAGGTGTATACGAGAATAGAGGAAAGTGATGCGGGCTCAACCTGTTCCCCAAGGAACCAGAATGTCATGAAGAGCACCATGCTGAGAAGACCAACCGCAAATATCTTCAGGTTGGTTTTGAAGTCACGCGGCATCCTTAGACGGTGCGAGAATATGATCAGCGCCGAAATTCCTGCGAAAAGTATCCTGTAGAAAAGAATTGCAAAGGGATCATCATAATTGAATGAAATTTTCAGAACAGGATAGTTTATTGCCCAGAAGGATGCCATGGCTATAAAAGCAAGTATATCCAGAGACCTACCTTTCACAATCCGGTATTACATTACGATATGTCATCTTATCGAAATCCTATCATTTTCGTGTTTTAAAAAGTGGTATAACAGATCTACAAGGCATATTCACTGTATCAACAACCATGATTGTCTATCGAATGGAACAAAATAAAAATTATAACATGCAACAATATAGAGGGTGATTAAATGATCCTATTATCCTCTAATAAAACTACCAGCCTTCATACAGGAATAGCAAACCAGTTTGGTGCAACAATTGGCAACGTGGAAACACGCCAATTTCCTGATAAGGAGATCTATTTGAGAATACAGGAAGATCTGAAGGATCAGAATGTTCTGGTTGTTCAGAATATCCGCACTGAGAGGGATTTTCTGGAGCTTTTATTCCTGCTTGAGGCAGCAAGGTCAATGGAACCTTCAAGGATCGATCTTCTCTTTCCATATTTCCAGTACGCAAGGCAGCATATGAGGTACAACATTGGAGAACCCATATCGTCAAAGGTTATTGTTGAAACAGTCAGCCCGTATGTAGACGCACTCTATTCTATCGACATTCACAACGAGGAGACCCTCGAATTTTCTTCCAAGCCTTTCAACAATTTTGAGATCACCGATTCAATTGTCAAACATTACAAGGAGATGGACATAAGTTTTGTAGTTTCTCCTGATGATGGTGGATACAACAGGGCAATGAGGATAGGAAAGGCCCTTGGATCCACGGCATTTCATCTCGATAAGAAGAGAGAGAACGATTCCACAGTAAAGGTCGTTATGAATGATATACTCGACATATACGGAAGGAACATACTCCTTATTGATGACATAATATCAACCGGTGGAACGGTATTGCAGTCTATCGAGCTCCTGAAGAGGAGAAAAGTGAACAAGATTTATGTCTGTGCTGTTCACGGCATATTTGCAAACCGCTGCGATGAGACAATAAGCTTTTCAACGAGCGGTCTTTCTGTGACAAATACAATAGAGTCCATTTTCAGCAGTATTGATGTTTCTGAGGAAATTTCCAAGAAGCTGAAGGAGTTGATCAAATGATCGGATTAAGGGAATGCAGGGAACACGGTGCGTTTAGAGGGGAAGAATGCCCTGAGTGCGGTAATCAGGGAAAATTGCTGATGGATCAGAGAGAGATTGATTCTCTTGGGAAAATACTGGCGGGAATGCTCAGGCACTTTCCAGAAAGATATGGTATAAGGCTGGATGACCATGGATGGGCAAAGGTTTTTTCAATCGTTCCGGCAATTAAGGCAGAAAAAAGGCATTTTGGCTGGCTGACCCCACATCACATTGAGGCATTCGCTCAGACAGAGCCGAAGGGGAGATACCAGTGGGACGGCAACTCGAGCATCAGGGCAACCTATGGTCACACTATACCGGTAAACATGGATGATCTTCCCACAGATGATATTCCAGACAAGCTATTCTACCAGACAACTCCGGATGAGTTAGAGTTCATAAAAGAAACAGGGATCGGGCCTTCGGACAAGACCTGGGTGCATCTTTCAAAGACATACAGGCAGGCCTATGTGTCAGGTCTTTTCCATGTGGACAATCCTCTTGTTGTGGAAATTGATGTGAACAGAATGCTTGAATCCGGACGGAAGGTTTACAGGGCCACCCCTGAAATATTCCTCGTAAAGGAGGTTCCACCCGAATTCTTCTTTGTGGCAGGTACCGAGGAAGTCGAGCCCACAGAATCCGAAAAGGAGGAGATTGAAAGGGTAAAGGAAAAGAGGGCAAGACGCAGGGAAGAGGGCACTTTTTAAAGAATATGCATGACCACTGTCAGGATTACCACCAAAACAATAAAAGGTGCAGCGAAAAGGATCCAGGTGACTGGATGGGCAAAGTTTAATGTATAGCCGTAACCAAATCTCTTTGGAACCATAATAGAACTGTCATTTCTGTTAAAATAAAGGACACCGCCCTTCCAGAAAGAATCATCATTCCTGGCTTTTACACCGTTCTCTGAGTTATTTGCATTCGGATAGAGCTTCCAGCCTGTTTGCCCCACTTTCATTCCTATAATGATTATCGCGGGTAAAATTGCAATCACAGGTATGATTGCTATGAAGACATAGCTGGACGATAACATGCCCCATATAACCGCTGAAGATACGAAAAGGGTAAGATTCACTACCAAAGCAATAGCTGGCATCAGATAGAAATTAATCCGGTTGAAGCCGCTCATCTGCATTCTGGTTTTTACAGGGCTACCTGGATTCTGGAAAGGATTGACTCTCAATATGGCAAGGGATATTATGCTGAATAATACGTTGACTGGAACGCCTACAAGAAGTATTACAGAGAAGACTGATTCTATGGACTTAGTTGCAAAACCGTTTGGCTGACCGTTCGCTCCAAAATGAATCGGGAACGTGTTTGGTATAAATGGATATCTGTAGATTCCAATCGCTATGAAGATACCAAGTTCAATCCATGGTAAAAGTAGTGCAATATGCCGAACACCCAGGCTATCATCTTCAATAACGGCAGTTGAAACCTCAGTTTGTTCCTGGAGCGGCTGCATTTCAGACTTCAATTTTAAAGTGGAATAATGGAATTTGAGGTAAACCAGAAAGGATAGAATAATGTCAAAAAGAGGCATAATTCCGGAAATTAGCGGAGATATTCCGTTCAGATAAACAAGGAATATTGCAATAAGAAATATCATAAGAGCAATTTCAGATACCAGAAACCTTAACCTGATAGCTTTCAAGGAATTATCGGATTCATGGCCATCAGGTATCCTGACCCCAAACTGTAGGTAAGGTGGAGTAAAATAAGGCGTAATCGCAAAAACAATTGACACAAAGGCAGTAATAATGATGCCTATCAGAAGAGAAAAGATATTCAGTCCAATCAATGCTTATCTCCTCCAAGAATGGAATCAATAACAGATTCCACAGAATCCATTATCTTTTGCTTTGAATACCCATGTGATATGGCCTCAGCAACGATCGATCCCTCCCTTTCGAGCCAGTCTGGATCTATCTGTTCATCATTTTTCCTCTTTGTTTTGCCTACAACTCTTACCCGCTTATGATTCATCTCTGCAAATCCTGCGTCTATGAGCATGTCATATGCTTTATTGACCGTGTGGTAATTGATTCCCAATAGTGATGACATTTTTCTTGAAGAAGGAAGGGTGTCTCCGGGTATCAGATCCTCTGATGCAATCAAAGCAATAATTCTGTCTACGAGTTGCCTGTATATCGGTTTGCTTGAGGAAAAATCAACTGTAATCAGGAACGTTTTCCCAGGTTTGTGCCCAGAAATTCTTGATCCTTCTGCTGAACGTATATTGCCCGGTACCTTTGCATCGACGTTGCCCGTTCCATTATACATGAGAGATCATTATACAATATGTATATCAAAAGATAAGTTTTGTGACATGTTTGATGCATCTCTTATCTGACCAGAAACAATATTTCTGCGACGAAATGTTATGTTCTGAACTGCCAAGTGTCATATCTCATGGATAGCATGTAAAGATAATCTAATTGAGTGCAGTGGATTGCAAACGGTTAATTAACCTGTGAATCTTAAACCCCCATGGATTTTGTGCCAGATACATCAGTAATAATAGATGGTAGGTTCACAGGTTTCATTTCAAAGCATAACGGGTCACATGTCATACTTGCAGAAGCTCTAATAGCTGAAATAGAACACCAGGCAAACGAGGGAAGATCAATTGGATCGGCAGCCATTCAGGAACTCAAATTTCTCCGTGATCTCCACAACAAGGGCAAAATATTTCTTGATTTTTATGGCAAAAGGCCCGTTAACTGGCAGATCGAGAGGGCAAAAAGCGGGGAGATCGATGAGCTTATCCGTATATGCGCGGCCGAAAACAATGCGACACTTGTGACAGGAGATGTAGTTCAGAAGGAGATAGCTGAAATAAAGGGCATTTCTGTCAAATACATAGAACCACCCGACCTGAGGTCCAGGAATATAGAGGAATTTTTCAGTGAGGATACCAGCTCGGTACACCTGAAACCGGACATGGAACCGTTTGTCAAGAGGGGGCAGCCTGGTTCAGTCAGGCTTGATCGGCTCGACACCAAGATAACCAGATCTGAACTCGAAAACCTTGCCGCGAATCTCGTTAAACGCGGGAGATTTGAGGACGAGTCATTCGTTGAGCTTGACATGCATGGTGCAACCGTCATGCAGATAAGGAACATGAGAATAGTCATAACAAGGCCACCATTTTCAGACGACCTTGAGATAACCGCAGTGAGACCCATTACAAAACTCAGCATTTCCGATTATTCGATAAATGATAGATTAATGGACCGCCTTGTCAGCGGAGTACATGGTATACTTGTAGCCGGAGCTCCAGGAGCTGGAAAGAGCACCTTCGTCCAGGCTTTGGCTGAATTCTTTTCATCGAGGGGAAAGATTGTTAAAACTATGGAGAAGCCCCGTGATCTTGAGCTCATGCGTGAAATCACTCAATACGCCAGCCTTGAGGGATCAATGGAAAAGACAGGTGATATACTGCTGCTTGTCAGGACTGATTATACTGTTTTCGACGAGATGAGGATAACATCGGATTTCCTGGTCTATTCTGATCTAAGGCTTGCAGGAGTGGGAATGGTGGGCGTCGTCCATGCAACGAGGGCCATTGACGCAATGCAGCGTTTCATCGGAAGGGTTGAACTTGGTCTTATACCACAGGTCATTGATACCATCCTTTTCATATCAGCAGGCAGCGTATCCTCCGTTCTTACAACCGAGTATGTTGTCAAGGTGCCTTCTGGCATGAACCAGGAGGATCTTGCAAGACCCGTGATTGTAGTAAGGGATTTCTACGACCAGAAACCCCTCTTCGAAGCATATACTTTTGGAGAGCAGGTAGTTGTTGTACCGGTGGAGACAGAAGATCCGGTTCTCGCAAAAGCTGCAGAGGAGAGAACAAGGGATGAGATATCCAGATTCCTCGGGGTCAATAACGTAAACGTTTCCATGACAGGAAAGAACAGGGCGATTGTCAGGGTATCAGAGGAGAATATACCCAGGCTTATCGGCAAGAAGGGAACAACCATTAACGAACTCGAACGCCGGCTGAACATGAAACTTGAGGTGGAACCAGATGAGTCTCAGACATCAATAAGATCCAGAAACAAAGCTGAAATTGAGATCAAGAACCGTGTCATTCATATATTTGTTAAATCACCCAACAGGAATGTGAAACTGTATATTGACGATCTTTTGGTTTTGCAGGCCAAGAGTTCATCAAAAGGCATCATAAGGATAAAGATGATAAGCGACACAGGCCAGGAACTATACAGGGCAATAAAGAGCGGAAAGACAATCGAATATACTATAACAGGTTGAACACGCATTCTCTTCAAACAAGAATCAGCGGCTGAACATTAGCACAAATTCAGCCTTTTCAGAATATTTACCATTTATGGCTTTGTCGAACTCCTTTCTTGCAACACTTTTGCCGAGGCCTGACGGTGTCAGAAGACCGAAGAGCCTGAAGTAATACCTGTGTGGCTTTCCACGCGGTGGACACGGACCCCCGTAGCCCGTCTTTCCGAAATCATTCTTTCCCTGAATACCGCCAAATGGGAGGTTCTGAGTTTTTGGAACGTTTTCCGGGAGGCTGTACATTTCGGGTCTCAAGCCATAAATTATCCAGTGTGTGAAGAGACCGGACGGGGCGTCCGGATCATCCATTATCAGTGCATATTCTACAACATTTTCAGAGAAGTTACCCCACCTCAACGCCGGGGAAATATCTGAACCCACACAGGTAAACGTCTCAGGGAACAAATCGCCATTCTTCAAGCCTGGAATCAAAATTTCAGGAATCATAAAACAAAATATGTCCAAGGTATATAGACTGGAGGATCAGGGGTTCACTTCTTTACTTCAGAAGGAAAGATAAATTCTCTGAAATCCCTGATTTTTTTGAACGTATACTTGGGCTTACAGCTTTCGATCACTTCCTCATCAGCAGCTCCCCAGAGTGCAGCTGCATCTATTATTCCTGCATTCCTGGCAGCATAAATGTCTGCTGGCTGGTCCCCGATGAATATTGCACCACCTGATCCATTATACCTCATCCTTTGAAGTGCGAGAAGAACTGGATCAGGGTCAGGCTTATGTCTCTCTGTGTCCTCCTGGCCTATTACTGTTACAAGATACCTCAATATTCCATTCAATTTCAGCAGCTTAAGAGAATTTTCCGTATGACTTGTGGTCACTACTGCCATTTTCGCACCTTTGTGATACAGATCTGCAATTAATGTCTTTATTCCCCTGTATGGTCTTATCACTGCTGCCTGCTGGTTAAAATAAGTGCTTCCTATTCTATATATCTCCTCACCTGTTTCGCCATACCAGTCCTTCAGTATGTACTTTACAGGTCTCCCTATCAGTGACTTCTCCTCTGATTTTGTAAGCTCCCTTCCAAGTACTTTCTTGAAAGCATAATTCGTCGCAAATGCTGAAACACCCTCACTATCCAGTATGGTTCCGTCGAGATCGAACAGCACGTAGTGGTATCTTATAGCATCCAATTTTTTCCACAGTTAATTTTCATGTTTTATAAATCATTGACTGCAGCTTCAGTGCCAGTATATATAACTCAATGAAATACAATGACGATATGGACTGCAGTAAATGCGGTAAAAAGGCAGTTTACGAGGCAAGATACAGTGGAATGAAATACTGTGAGAACCACTTTACTGAAAGCGTTGAATCTAGATTCAAATCTGAAATCAGGAAGCAGATAAGATTGGGGAAAGATGGCAAAACAATTGCAGTTGCTCTTTCTGGAGGAAAGGACAGCTCAGTTCTGCTTTACCTTATAGAGAAAGTTTTCGGGAAGAACAAAAAAGTCAAAGTTGTTGCTGTCACTGTTGATGAGGGTATAGATGGTTATAGAAACATAGAACTTGATTCCGCCCGTCAGCTATGCCAGAATCTCGGTGTGGAGCATAGGATAATATCATTCAGGTCAAAATATGGACTAACAATGGATGAGATTGTACAATCCGATCCCTTAACTGTACCATGCTCACACTGCGGTCCCATGAGGAGACAGACTATGAATCTTCTGGCCACTCAGGTTGATGCTGATTATTTGGCACTTGGCATAAATCTGGACGATTATGCCCAGTCCGTTATGATGAATGTCATTAAAGGCGATACCGCCAGGATGTCCAGGATGGCACCCCATGAAAATCAGCATGATGGACTTGTAAAGAGGATCATTCCACTTTGGAAAATTCCTGAAAAAGAGGTATTGATTTATTCCATACTGCAGGGTATAAAGGTCGATCGTATCTCATGTCCTTATTCCGGAAGGGCGGAAAGGAACGAGATCAGGGAAATAATTTCAGGATTGGAGGAGAAGCATCCAGGGACAGCATACGCAATCGCCAAATTCGGTGAAGAGGTAAAGAAATCTCTTGCTCCAACAGGCAGCTACGCCCATCTCGGAAAATGCAGAATTTGTGGTACCCCAACCACATCAGATATCTGCTCTGTGTGCAGAAACCTGAAACAGATAACAGCATGAGAGTCCTTTTAAACTAATAATAACCCGATATTTTGCCATCGTTTCACAGAAACCATTTTTCAGTTTCAAACTATATAAAAAATCGGTGAACTTTCTAAATCCGGTTGAATAAATATCCAATCTTATGGAAATCCTGGCAAACAATTTTCTGCAAAATGTTTATTATAAAATCACCTATTCGCTTATTCCGTAATCAAGGGGGGGTTGTAGCTTAGCTTGGTTTGAGCACCCGGCTGATAACCGGGAGGTCACCGGTTCAAATCCGGTCAACCCCATTAACTCATGGGGGATATAGATAAGACCAAAAAACGTGCCGGTTTTTATATTTCCATTCCAAAATTTTAATTGTCCTTATTCAAGTATTTTTTAAAAAGGATTTTAATAATTTTTGATCTGTTTTTTAATCCATTTCCATTCCGGATTTTTTGTTTGACGTTTCTCAATCCTCTCTCAGATATTCCCTTATCCTTAACATCCTTAGGCCTCAACGATAAAATCCAGTTGTAGAATTCCATAATGTTCTCATATTCCAAATAATCGTCCTCTTCAATTCCTGTAATCTGTGTTTCGTCAAGATTGTTGGTCTCCTTACCGATGTATCTGATACGATCAGCAATGATATGTTTCCTATAGGCTATTCCTTCATCATCGTAATCAAACTTGTTGTAATAGCTGAAATTACTAAGAGAAGAACTTTTCAATTACTTTAATTTCATCATCATTAAGTTCATAAATTTTGTAAACTAATTGGTCAACTCTAGAATCTAATTTGTTAAATTCTGTCTCTAAAGAATAAATTTTGTCTGTCTTTTTATAGGATAGTGATACTAATTCCCTCTTTAAGGAGAGCATCTTATCAACAAGTCCTTTTATTTCTATTTCATCTGATTTGTTAGCATATTTTATTGGAATTTGCTCTAGGAACGTTTTAGATATATTTACTGTCAGTAATGAACCATTCGTAAACCTATTGACATAATACCAGTTCATTAATTTCGAGTTTAATATACCTAAAACATATTCAAATTCTAGCCTTGAATCTTTTCTTAATGTTAAGAGGTTAGTTGATGCAAATGAAAAATAACCTTCTCTATCTAGTACAGCTTTAATTGGTCTATTACCTCCACTGATGCGTTGTATAATTATCTTATGATTTGTAAAAACTTCCTCTGGTCTTGCACGATGAAGTTTCGTTCTATCATAAATTATGTATTTATTTTTATATAATATAGAATACCTATTAATATCCTTTCCAGTCAAAAACTTTTTACATTTCTCGTTAATTGCGGAATCAACGACATCCGATTTTAAATTTCCTACGATGCCCTCAATTATATAATCGGCCTCTTCTCCTAATTTCTTTGTATTTCTTTCTATTTTATTTATCAAAGGTAATTCACTGTTTCCTAATGTGACATTGAAAACATAGCTTGTATTTTCAAGGAACTTAGATTGACTAACTCTTTTTATGTTGCCAGTTTCATTGAGACCATGGAGAACTGTAACGTTATTTTTATTTCTTAATTCTATCTTACTTTCTCTTTGTAATAAAAGAACTATAGTTGAAGCTGTCACATTTTCAAAAATTCCTGGTCCTAAATCAACAATCTTTATGATTTTACTGGTTTCAAGTATAAATTTTCTTATTATATCATAGGTGGTTGTTCTTAGAATATTGTTTGGAATAATGAATGAAAAAAGACCAGAATTCTTTTCTAAGGTTATGCCTCTTATTAAGAATATAGCATATAAATTAATTTTACCAGACTGTTTTGCTCGTTTGTTAGCTTTCGATTCCAACCCTTCAAAATACTTATTTTCTATGTATCTTTTGAAATTGTTTTGAAATTCAACATCTCTTGTAAATACGTAAGGAGGATTTCCAATTACGATATCGAACCCGCCTTCTTTTATTATCTCAGGAAATTCCTCTTCCCATTTGAAGGCCCTATCACTCACGGTAGGGTCATCAATCAAACTGTTACCAACCTTGATGTTGTTTTGAAGTATGGGCAATCTCTGTTTTCTTTCAGATATCTGCAATAAGAGGTTCAGTTGGGCTATTTCCACAGCCTTAGGGTCTAAATCTACCCCGAAAATGTTATTCTTTAGGATATCAACCTTTTTTGAATAGAATTCCTCACTATCCAAAGTAAGCTGAGCAAAGTCAGAATTCTGTTTCCAATAATTTTCCAATTCCTTGTATGCCCTTATCAAAAAGCTTCCAGAACCACAAGCTGGATCAAGAATCTTAACCTTTTTGATTTCCTCAGGTGTATGAGTTTTAATATATTCTCCAACTGTATTCTTTACAATATAATCAACTATGTAAGAGGGCGTATAATAGATGCCCTGTTCTTTCCTGTGTGTTTTTGATTCCTCAAGTTTTGCTCTCTTTAGTGTTGACTTGAGAATGTTCCCCAAATACTGTTCATATATGTTTCCCAGTACATCGGATTCAATGATAGAGAAATCATATCTGTATGAATTGTCTTTTGATTGATTAAGGCCTTCTATAACTTCTTGTAATGCTTCATTGTCGATGTAAAGGTCATCACATAAATGGTGAGCAAAGAGTTTACTGTTGTATTTATCATCAAAATCCTTGTATATCCTTGTTATTTCCTTTATTAGATGTCCCTTTCCTTTTGAGTACCATTGTCTAACATTGGATTGTAACTGATTCTCTTCTAACCCTCTGTCCTCTGCGTTTCTAATGAATATAAGACGGTCTAGTATTCTCTGTATAGATTCGTCTATATCGTCCTCAGTAAGATGCCTATCCTGATTATTCCTAACAATATCCTTTGAAAGAACCTCTCTGAAATGAATCATATCCTGAAGAAGTTGTTTGTCTATGCGAGACTTTAGTGGCTTTTTATATACTCGTTCAGCGAATGCGTCTAATTCGTTTTTCTCAAATGATTCCTTGGATAGCATTTTGAAATATGGATTTGTTAAGAAATCACTCGGGTGAAAAACAAACAATTTGTTGTTACTATAATTTGATTCTTTCCAGTCAGCATTGAAAACCGCAATGGTTTCAAAATTACACAATATTGCCCATGAACAGGATTTCATCCATGAGTAGTCTATGGCCTGAAGTACGTAATCACGATTTGTATGGATGTTCTCCTCTCTCAGTGGCTTGGCTTCGAGGAAAAACTGTGGAATACCATTGATCCTGAATCCATAATCTACACGCTTCTTTGATATTTTTTCCTCAGCACTTACAGAGTCGTTACTCTTTCCTCTATTTGAAAAATTCCAACCCAGAGATTCAAAAAGAGGTTGTATGAAGTCCTTCTTTGTGGATTCTTCATTGTACTTTTTGATTTCACCTGATTTCTTGATTCCCTCGTATTTGGAAATTAGTTCAACGATTCTTTCAAAGTCAATGCCATCAGCTGCTGCGTTTCCGTCTTTCTTGTTCATTTATAAAACACCGTCTTTCCAGATAAGACATTTATGATATTCTGGCAATATTGTAACAACTTCAGCCATTCATCGATGTCAGATTGTTTTTTAATAATCTCAGGCTTTGAATGCATAACTTCATTTCTCATATCCTTTAGCAACTTAATTCTAGAATCTTCAAGATTAATGAATTCCGCAAATTTTTCTATTTCGCTTGCGTCCAGCTTAGATTTTATCTGTTCTCTGAACAAAATCAATTCATCATCAAAGTAAAGTTCATCAAACAAGTCTGTTTCAATTTGTAAACTCTGCTTATCTCGAAACTGCTTTTTTGCCCTTTCAACATTGATTTCTAAGCCGGAATGCTTGGAAATTTTGTTTATATTTTTAAGGAATTTTTCTCCATAATCCGAGTTAGAAGCATTTCTTGATCTTGCAAAGTTTCGTAAGGATAATTCACAATATGCAATTTGGGCGTAAATGCCTAAGGAAACTAATGGACTGTTTAGGTCTGAGTAATGAACTATATGAGTAATATCATTTCCACTAATGACAAAATAGAAATCCCTTCTCGATAGATAGCTAAGAGTTTCAAGAATACCGGTTGATTCAGATATTACTTCTTGTGGTTCAATTTTCTTTTCTGAATTTAACTTGGAATCGTAATAAGTGGTAATTTTTCCATTTACTTTTATAGGAATTATGTCAAAATCCAATTTTGATTTAATGTTAATAGCTTCATTAATATCCCTAGCGATTACTAATTCATTAGAAATATCTTTTACCTGTAATGTTTCATTTAATTTATACAACACGTAATCAACAGGCATATGATTATTCATTCTATCTTCCCCATGGTTTCATTATACATCTTTATGGTCTTACCCTCTTTAATCTTCTTTTGCTGATACCACAATGTAGATTTGTTTATCTTCAAGGCTTTACGTTTCTCGGGATCAATTGACATGATCCTGTTCTTAATGTCGATAGTATCATTCCTTGATATTTCAATATCAGGTATTTTGAATTCCAACTTTTTTGCTTTCATGAATGTATCTGCTCAATTCCCTGACATTTTCAAGCATGATGTTGTCAATTGTGTATTGCTTGTTCTTGAACTCATATCGCTTGTTGAAATCATTCTTGATTTTATCAATCAGTAGCTTAGCCGTATCAGGTTTTAAACGTATATGATAATTCTCAGTGATTATGAAATCCGATTTCTTCAGTTTAGTTTCCAATACCTCAGAAACGGAATAATCGATAACATACCTGAACAATTCCTTTAGGTCATAAACAAGAAGAGGTTTTGCCAGTGCTATTACATCTAAATATTCAATACAATCTCAAAGCCTATATTATCTATATTCGATGACATATATTTAAGACCTTCTGAATGTTATACTAATTGTATGGACGACCTATTTACATAAATGGCGAAGTTCGGGTAAATGCCCTTTATCCCCTATGTCTTCGCTTCTATCTATTCCTCTGCATTATGTTCTATGTAATGATTTTCAAATTGCATTTGTTAAATATTACTTTCGAATGAACTTCATTTGTGAGGGAAACGGGTAAGTGAGTTTAGAATGAATTTTTTATTTATTTTATTTTTTATAACGATGATAGCTTTAACATTATCATCAATCATCGTTCTATTCATGTCTGTCCGCGTCAAAAGACCTAACAGCAGGAGAGCCTTAAATATACAGTTATTCAAGGTGTCTGGGTATATTACAATCTTAACTGCGGCCGGGGCACTTCTCTATTTATTCCTCTATCTGGAAACTACTATATTCGGTCAGGCAGAAGTTTGGTATGGAGTGTTATATCTTATTCTAGTGTTTTTCACTGGAGGTATATTTTTTTCGGTTCGTTTAATGTTCAATCTAAGAGGAGTGAACTTGTTTTTCATTCCCAGGGAAGAGAATGAAAAAAGATAGAATAAAGACCACTCCATTTTTATTTTTACAATACTGAACGGCATTTGTATAAAACTTAATCACAAGAACACTTTTCAGTGGTTTGAGAGAAAAGATCCTTTAATATTATATCTGATTAACTCCATCCACTGATAGGGGTTAGACCAATAAATCAAATTGCTTTGTAATATGTTTGGTTAATGCATTTTCTCATTGATATTTTTTCTATCAATTACCCGTAAGTACGGTCTCTTCTTGAACGAAACAAATTTTATTCCCAAATGGATCTTTCATGTAGAATTAAGTTTCTCCCCAGGGCCTTGTTCCAATCTCATCTAAAATAACAGCTCCCAACCGCTGTGCTCTTTTGAATACATCATTGAGATTCTTTACTGAGAAATATATGTGATCTGGATTTGGAGAAAGATCGAATTGGTCGCCATCACTCCTTGGGTCAAAACAGGCAAGTATAGTCCCCCCACATTGGAAGTAGTGCCTTCCAGGGGAAACCCTTTTCCCTTCCATGTTAAGTAATGAGGAGTAAAATTTCTGGGCCATTTCTATATTATTTACAGGAAGTATAACTCTGAACAGTCTAGGCGTATAAGCATCTGGGTCGGTAGAAGACATTAAATAGTAATCTATTTGCACTGATAATATTTTTGTTTTTTGAACTTGTTGCATTTCGGTTACGAATACTGGTGATCTTAGTAAGATGTTATGAGAAGTCCTTTTTTTTCTTAAATGTGCTCTTGCATGACCATGACTATAGTATGCCCGTTCTGAATTTTTTTCTCACTTGCACCCAGAGAGTTTAGCCTTTCAACAAACAGATAGATTGAATTTCATACACCCAGACATCTTCAGCTCTTGAAATAGTATTTTTAATAGTACCATCAAGCAACCAGAAGTTAACATGGTTCAGGTGTGGAATTATTTTTATCATCCTTTATGTAGGGTGAAGAAAACAATAGACTCGATTTTATAATAATTCGCAACTTACTTTAACTGTTTTCATATTCTATTAGGAATGACCTCTATCGCAGGGTTTGGGATGACTAGGTTCGGTAAGAGGGAAGAGGATCTAATATCACTTGCGGTTGAGAGTTCACGGGACATTTCTGCAAGATACTCTGATTCTATAGATCTTGTGATAGTCTCCAATTCCTATGGCGGTGAATACACTGGTTTATCAGGTTTATCAGATCATATCTGCTCATCCCTTTCTATCGAAGAGACACCATCCCTTAGGATAGACAATACAAGCGGAAGCGGCGGTTCAGCAATATATATAGCAAATTCCATGATAGAAAGTGGAGATTTTAACACTATCCTAATTATTGGCGCTGAAAAGATGACTTCTGTACCATCAAGAAGGTCGACTTCCATAATTGCTTCATTGCTTTCCGAACGTGAGAGAAAATCCGGACTTACTTTACCCTCCCTCGCAGCATTCATGGCAAAAATTTACATGCGAGAATACGACGTGGGAATGGAAAGTATCTCATCTGTCGCTGTGAAGAATCATAGAAATGGAGCAATGAACCCGTACGCTCACTTCCAGAAGCCTGTTGAATTATCAGAAATAATGAGATCAAAGATGATAGCAGACCCACTCAGAATATACGATTTCTGCCCGGTTAGTGACGGAGCTGCATCCCTGATCCTGACTCGTGATGATATGGTTCAGTCGTTTACTGGAAAGGCTGTAAAAATAAGTTCTATTGCTTCATCTTCATCCAACCCGGTAATATCCGAAAGGAAATCTTTTCTTGAAATTGATTGCGTGAAGGGAGCCTCCGACAAAGTATTCAAAGAATCCGGTCTCGAGAGAAAAGACGTAGACTTTGCAGAATTGCACGATATGTCTACAATCCTGGAAATAGTTGAAAGCGAGAACATAGGCTTTTTTGAAAGAGGTTCAGGGCACAGGGCATTGCTTGACGGATACACAGAAATTTCCGGAGGACTCCCGATCAATCCAAGCGGCGGACTGAACTCAAAAGGCCATCCAATTGGCGCAACAGGGATCGCACAGGCATGCGAGATATTCCAGCAGATAAACGGTCTCGCTGGCGCAAGACAGGTTAAGAAGCATGATGTTGGCTTTACTCTGAACATGGCAGGCTTTGGAAACAATGCTGTGGCAGCTATTTACGAGGCGTTTCCATGATACTATACAGATGTGAAGATTGTTCCACTTCGTTTTTGGAAAAAAGAAAAAGATGCTATAACTGTCGATCTGAACGTTTAAAGGAATATGAAGCATCGTCCGGTGTGGTAAAGGATACCGTGCAGCTGTTTGCTACACCTGATAATTTGCCTGAAAAATATTACATTTTGCTGGTCGAGTCTGAAGGAATTTCCTTTTTCTGCAGATCGCGGGTATATATTCGGGAAGGCGAGAAGGTATCAGTGAAGGAGGATGCCAACTCTATAAGTTGCGAGCCACAAAGGAACCAGCTTTAATGATATAAACTGCGATCTCCGGATAGAATTCCATAATTGAACATTTCTCGCTTTATGCCTTCCTTAATTCATTTATTTCATTCTGATCCAAATGAAGTTTAATTGATTCTACGATATCATCAATATGTGCCTTTTTAACTGCCTTTGGTATTGGCAGACTATCCTCCATCAGAAACCTCAGTATCACCTGTGCCTCTGAAACTCCATGCTTTTCCGCGATTCTCAAGATACGTTCATCTCTGGGTATATTCCCCTTTGAAAGTGGGGAATATGCTATTATGTTTATGCCATGCTTCTGGCAGAATGATATTGTGGATTCGGCCTCCTTCTGATTAGTATAATTATATTCTATCTCGTCCGCAAGAATATTGTGCTTTCCAGAAATTTCAATAGATTTCTCCAAAAGATCTGGTCCAAAGTTGCTTACTCCGATGTGATTTGTAAGACCATTGTCTTTCAAATAAAGCATGGCATTCAGGCTCTCTTCGAGAGGTACCGAATTACTTGGCCAGTGGATTAGGTATAGATCCAGGTAGTCTATATCCAGTCTTTTAATGCTTTCCCTGGCGGATTTTATCAGATCATCTCTTTTCAAATGATCCGGCCAGACTTTTGATATGATAAACAGCTTCTCCCGGTCAAATTTCTTGATTGCCTTACCTACGATCTCCTCCGAATGACCTGCCGCATACATTTCTGCTGTATCTATAACGTTTATTCCTTTTGAAATGGCATATTCTATGGATATCATTTCAGACTCATCGTTTTTATTGACAGAGGTACTCTTTCCACCGATCCCCCATGTTCCTATACCAACCGGAAATACACTCTTTTTGCCTAGGTTTTTGATCATATCAATGCGACAAGACATCTAATCTATTATTTATTTTCAGGCAATTTAAATCGAAACTTAATCTATTTTTCGATTAATGTTTTTAATATTCTCACAAATCTCCTGATGGATACATGGAAAAGAAAATAGCAGATATCGAATATTACGCTGATATTATCACCAACTCAATATTTCAGGCTATCGTCTCTTCAGCTCCTGAATCTGCTATCGCATTCTCCGGGGGACTGGATAGTTCTTTTTTAGCTTACTTGTCCAGAAGAAGGTATAGTTTATATGTCTGTGGCCTCGCCGAATCTTATGATGTCAGAGCTGCAAGGAAATCTGCTAGGATGCTGGGATCAGACTTACACGAGATAATTGTTGACGAAGATGAAATAATTGAAACTGCATTGACCGTAAAGAAGATAGATCCTGTTATTAATCTGAGCGATCTTGGTTACGAGACTGTGCTTGCTCTTCTGCTTGAAAGAATAGATGAGGAAAACCTGATAACAGGTCAGGGAAGTGACGAAATTTTCTATGGATATAACAGGTTTAAGGAAAAACCAGATCTCGATAATAGTGAAAGCATCAGGAAACTCTTTGAGGTAACACTTCCAAGGGAAACAAAGATAGCCAGCCACTTTGGAAAGAAATTGATCTTACCATATCTCCAGGATCAAATCATTGAGATAGGCAATCTTCCGAGATCTGCACACATTGTTGACGGAGCAAACAAATTTATTCTAAGGCAGACAGCAATCATTTCAGGGATGAGCAGGAGTATTTCTATGGCCAGCAAGAAGGCAGCACAGTATGGTTCAGGAATCAGTAGAGTGCTGGGTAGAAACAGAGACCGTCTTGGATTTAAAGCCTAATAGTTTTGTCTATGAACACAGTAGCTTTTATTCCTGCAATTGATTCACTTCTATGATATGCACAGAGACAATCAAAATACAGAGTCGTGACTACGAATACCTGAAGGTAGATATGTATGGAGCACCACTTGTTATGCTCAAGGGAAAAACAGGCTATGTAATGTGCGGATACCTGAACATAGAGGCTGCGGAAAAGCTTAAGGATACAGCAGTCAGGGTAACAGGTGTAAAGGATCTTGAAAGCCTGCTCAAGGCAAAGGTTTCAAGCCTGACTACAGGGGCAAAAACACTCGGGATAAAGGAAGGCGACGTCGTTTCAGATATCATATACAAGCTTTGATCTTCTTTGTCGCAATGAAAAATAATTTTAATAAACATACTATCACCTGCCAATGTATGGTTCAATACTGGGCTGGGAGCTCTTTGTACTGGTATCTGCACTTCTAGGTCTTATCTACGCCGGTGTCCAGAGTTATATTCTTTTAAAGATAAAGGTTGACGACCCAAAGGCACAGGCTATTTCAGATTACATCCGTCATGGATCAAACGCTTTCATGAAGCGCCAGTATACAACAGTATTCATTTTTGTAATTGTTCTGACTTTCGTAATCTTTGGGGCATTCTTTGCTTACAAGAATTTCACCTACGGTGGCGAAATAGCTCTGGGATTTTTTGTTGGAGCACTTGGATCTGCAGTTGCAGGATTGATTGGGATGAATATATCCGTGAGGGCAAACGTCAGGGCTGCTATAAGGGCCAAGTCCGGCCTGAATCCTGCTCTCAGGGTAGCGATACGCGGTGGTAGTGTTACTGGTCTCACGGTTATTTCACTGGCAGTCCTGGGTCTCATATCCTTCTACATGCTCTATGACAATCCGGAATTGATGATCGGTTTCATTTTTGGAGCATCGATCGTTTCCCTCTTTGCAAGGGTTGGCGGTGGTATATTCACCAAAGGCGCCGATGTTGGTGCGGATCTCGTCGGTAAGATAGAACAGGGTCTGCCAGAGGACGACGAGAGGAACCCTGCTGTCATCGCCGATAATGTCGGTGACAATGTGGGAGACTGCGCAGGAATGGGCGCAGACCTTTATGAAACATTTGTAGTTACTGCCCTTGCTGCGATGCTTCTTGCCTATCTGGACAAGATAGGTACGGCGGCGATAATATTCCCGCTTGTACTGGGTGCAGTGGCATTGCTTTCCACCATGGCAGGCATATTTTTCGTGAAGAAAGGACCCAACCAGAGGATTATGGGTGCTTTATACCGCGGTTTAATTGCAACAGTGATTATTTCTATCATCGGTTTTTACATTGTCACTGACCTGCTCCTTGGAGGCTCCACTGTAGTATT
Source organism: Thermoplasmata archaeon (assembly GCA_021850505.1). The sequence goes on along the minus strand of JAJZLW010000102.1, from coordinate 8,855 downwards.
CATAGATGCTGTCATCGGGATAATAATAATGCTTATCTTTGTCTATGTTACTGAATACTACACATCTGAAAGGTACGGACCTGTAGCAAAGATAGCCAAGGCATCAACTACGGGGACAGGAACGAATATAATTACCGGTCTTTCTTATGGCCTGCAGGCTGTTTTCATTCCTGCAATCGTGATCATTATTGGCATAGCCCTTTCATTTGGCCTGACATCATATTATGGGATATCGTCCGTATTCAAAGGCAGCGATTATGGTCTTTATGGAATAAGTGTAGCAGCGGCTGCCATGCTTTCAGCTACAGGCATAATCATCTCCATTGATTCCTACGGGCCAATTACGGACAACGCAGGTGGAATTGCTGAAATGTCTGGATTCGATGAAAAGACGAGGAGAGAGGTAACAGATCCGCTTGATGCTGTTGGAAACACTACAAAGGCTGTCACAAAGGGATATGCAATAGGAAGTGCAGTACTCGCAGCACTTACACTGTTTGCGGCATACAAGGTTCTCATCAACGCAAATTTCACAGTTATCCAGATAGACAATCCGCTTGTCCTCATTGGACTTATTGTCGGTGCTATGCTTCCATTCTTCTTCACATCATACCTGATGAATTCAGTGGGCAAGGCGGCGTATGCAATCGTGGAAGAGGTCAGGAGACAGTTCCGCGAACATGTTGGAATACTGAACAGGACAGAGAAACCTGACTACGGGAAGGCCGTGGACATAGTTACGAAGGAAGCCCTCCATGAGCTCCTGGTACCTGCTTTGATTGGTATACTGACCCCTATACTCATGGGTTTCATCCTTGGTCCCCTTGCCCTCGCCGGCGTTCTGATTGGTGTAATACTTTCTGGATTCCCGCTTGCAATAATGATGACTGTGGGCGGCGGCGCCTGGGACAACGCGAAGAAATACATCGAGCAGGGCGAGTATGGAGGCAAAGGTTCCGAGGCGCACAAGGCAGCAGTCGTCGGCGACACTGTTGGGGATGCTACCAAGGATACAGCCGGGCCTGCGATAAATCCGCTGGTTAAGGTTGTAAACACGGTATCCGTTCTTTTTGTTACATTAATGCTCAATCATTACATTATAATGGGAATAATCAATTTCTTCTGATTATTTCACTTAAACATTTTAAAAACAAAACATTTATCAATTATCTTATGTACATAAAAATGTGACACTGCCACTCCTTACATCAATCCTCCTGCTTCTGATCATAGCTTTCGTTTTAGGAGAGTTATTCGAGAGATATGGCCTACCGTCTGTCGTGGGCGAAATCCTGGCTGGACTCATACTTGGTCCTGCAGTCCTGAACCTCGTGCAGCCTGGAGCCACATTCAGCGCAATTGCAGAGATAAGCCTATTCTTTATTATATTATATATAGGAATTGAGGCTACAACGGATACCTTTCGGGCCAATTTTGGAAAGAGCCTCTCCTTCTCAGCTACAAGTTTTTTCATACCTGTGATAATAATGATACTTGTTTCCCATTACGTTCTGGATCTATCATATTTTCAATCAATAATTGTGTCGATAGCCATCGGCGTACCATCAATAAGCATAATTTCAGTTTTGATCAAGGATAATGGTCTGCTTCACATGCATACTGGTGACGTTATCCTTGCATCAGTAATTATTACAGATGTTGTTGCGCTTGCCATTACATCCATATCCATAGATCTCAAACAGATATACATCGAGATACCGGGCATCATAATATTTGTGATCCTGCTTGCACTTCTTGATCGTGCTCTGAGGAAACACTCAGAATTCGTCGTCTCATTTTTTGACAGGATTCACGCAATGCAGAGGGGAGAGAAGATTGTATTTGGTGCTGTTATCGTAGGTGGTCTCCTCGTGTCCCTGATATTTGAGGAAATTGGGGTTACATATGTTCTCGGCGCCTTCTTTGCAGGTATACTGATCAGCGATGTCGTCATAGGCGAAGATCTGAACGGAAAGATCAAGAGAACCCTTACGAGACTGGATGACAGTTTCTTTATACCGTTATATTTCAGTATAGCAGGGCTTGACGTCATTTTTCCGACAGGACAATACATCATATATCTTGTCGTCCTTGTTGCAATATCCGCGGGTGTGGGAGGTTCCCTGAACTATTTTCTTTCCTCAAGGACAGTGAAGGAAGTAAAGCCAAAGACAGTGACCGGTATACTTGGTTCAAGAGGAGCAGTTGGAATCATAGTTGCATCCCTTGCCCTCTACGATGTCGGATCCACGTCACTGAGCAGATCTATAGACATACACCTGTATTCAGTCGCTTTGTTTGGAATAATGATACTTTCACTGGTGTTCGCATCCATGGTGAGGAAAACCGATGTCAGCGGTCATATTTCAGAGAAGACCGAGATTAGCGATGAGCTATGATCCTTGTTCCAAGGCTGTCGAATGAAACTCTCACAACAAACCTTGAATAGTTCAGCATCTTTTTCTGAAGTTCCACCATTCTGTCCTGAGAGAGAAGAAGAACAAATCCCTGGGAACCGCCTCCTAAGAGCCTGGCAGCATCGGCGCCATTCCTCATGGCAGCTCTTATTATACCGTCAACCGTATCATTTGTCACATCTCTTCCGAGACTCTTCTTTATTTCCCATCCGGTGTTGATGATTGATGCTATCTCCGGATATCTTTCCCTTGCTATCGCATCCTTCATTTCAAGAGCCAGTCTTTTGATTGCAGCAAGCTTCTCAATCGTTTCCGGATCTTTCTGGTGGGATCTTCTGACCTGATCTGAAAGGATCCTGCTGCTCTGCCTTGTCTTGCCGGTATAAACAAGGAGGAGCGAAGATTCAAACTTCCTGATGAAATCCCTGCTCAGGTCAAACGCTGAGTTTGAGATGCCATTTCTGTCGAAATTAAAAGATTTGAAGCCACCAAACGCAATAGCGTATGGATCCTGCAGGCCCAAGGTGATCCTGAAGAAATCTCTCTCTGCCTCGTATGCCTCCTCTGCAAGAGAATGCGGATCGGCCTTTTCTCCCCTTATTGTGTGAATCAGGTTCAGGGCGCCCAAAATGAGCGCACTGGACGATCCCAGTCCGGAGCCAGGAGGGACATCACTGCTTATAAGGACGCTTCCCTTGCTTATCCCCATCTTGGTGAAAAGATCAACCAGTTTCCCAGGCATGCCTCTTCTTTCCGAATGAACACCGGATACTGTGCTGCTGAAGAAATCCCTCGACGAGATCTCAAGCGGATACTGGTCTTCCCTGTAGTTCAGCATCACGCCCCTGTCAAAGGTCGCATTCACGACAGATGAACCATATTCATCAACAAACGGCGGTATATCTGTGCCGCCGCCGGCGAAGCTGATTCTCAGCGGGCTGTAGGAGCAGTATTTCCACATTCAGCATTATAGCGCTTTCGTAGAAATAAAATTATCTAGAATCCGGTTAATCCATGCACAATCCTGTTTTTCTATACCTTCGCGATAACGGAGAATTGTCTTTGCGTTTACGTGATAAGGCTTCCGGAGGACTGATGCTCGGCAACCGGCAGCTATGGGCAGTGTCGACCGCATCCTGTATACGCAGCGTAGGGTTTGGCGCAAGCTGGCCATTCATGGCAATCTTCTTCAACATAAACTTGAAAATTTCCATATTTTATGTTGGCGTAATTTTCACAATTCTTTCTGTCTTTTCATCGATATTCAGTCTTCTTGGCGGACATCTTTCAGACAGGATCGGAAGGAGAAACACTCTGCTTGCTGGATCTGTAATTGGTCTTTCAATTTACATGACCCTGTCGATTCTCGTCTTCACACATGCAAACGAATTCATCATCATCGGTTTCTTCATAAGCTCCTCGATATCAGGCGCATTTGTATTTCCGGCCGCATCTGCCCTGGTCTCTGATGTAACATCAGAAAGCGAGCGAAACACGGCATATTCGCTTTACAGGATAATGTCCAACGTTGGATGGGCAATCGGTCCGCTCACTGGTGGCTTTCTGTCTGTGATAAATGTTGGATATATCTTCACACTTGTAGCCATCACAAGCCTGATACAGCTGACTGTAGTGGCTGTGTTTCTGCACCCCACCGGGCTTTCAGCGCGTAAAAAAGGAAGTATTGTGCGTATCGGACTCGACTGGAAACTGATCCTCTTTGCTGCCGGAACTTTCTTCATAACACTTGTTTCATCGCAGTTTTCGGTAACACTGCCGGTATATTCCACAAAGGTTGTTGGAATTCTTGAGAGCAACATAGGCTACATATACGCGGTTAACGGTCTTGTCGTTGTTCTGGGTCAATATCCAATGTCATGGATAACCAGAAAGATCAGCATCGTTCATGTAATGGCAATTGGCTCTGCATTCTATTCTTTCGGGTATTTTCTCGTCGCATTTTCGCATTCTCTTTACGGCCTGATGTTCGACATGCTGTTCATAACTGTGGGTGAAAACCTCACATCACCCGGTATGAACACCGTAGTATCGCAGATTGCGCCAGAAGGCAAGACGGGAAGATACATGGGATTCCTGAGCATGGCAAATTCTGCGGGCAGGGCGATTGGACCGTCAATTGGATCTTTTTTCATGTTCTTCTATGTTTATAACGGATTAAAGATATGGTCAACAATAGGATCATTGGGTTTTGTATCCATCGCCCTGCTGCTGATATTCAATTTCACAGTTTACAGAAAGAGATCAGATCCCACCGAAGTTATAAGCTAATATCAGACCCACCAGAAACAGGATACCTATAAACGAATTCGCACCAAAGAATGAAGCACGGACACTTGACGGATTGGAAGGATCTATGATCCTGTGCTGTAATATCATAAGGCCCAGAATGGGCACAAGCATAACAAAATACCAGAATGAATCTATGTAAAGACCAACAATAAGCATTGCGATGAACGATACAGCATGCGTGAGTGTGGATATCAGGAGACCACGGTCGGTTCCAAATCTTGTCATCACGGTCTTGAGACCTAGCCGCTGATCAGTCTCGATATCAGGTATCACATATATCATGTCAAAGCCTGCTATCCACAATGTGCTTGACAGGAATATGAGATAGATCTGTGGGGTTGATGGAATCCCAGGCGTTACTGCAAGATATCCACCAAGCACGCCGAGTCCAATCGTTGCACCCATGTAAATGTGTCTCCATGGTGTAATTCTCTTCAGTATGGGATCAGTTATGAACATGAAGAGAACTATCGGGGAGAGCAAGAATACAAACAAGTTCAGTAAATAAGAAGAGATCTCGAAAAGTGCTGCAAAAACAACAGTCATTATGATTGCCGATCTCAGGCTTAGATTGCCATTGACAAGGACCCAGTTCTTCTTCCTTGGATTAACCACATCCCATTTTCTGCCCTCGATCCTGTTGATTGCCATACCGGCAGCTCTGGCAGAAACGGCTGCCACAAGAATGAGCAGAAAAGTAACCGGCAGGAACCTGCCATGCGCCGCAATAATTGCGCCGCTGAAGATGAACGGCAGATCGAACACGGTATGTTCAATCTTTATCATCTGGAATATCTTTTTAGCAAAATCAAAGGCCAAGTTTAACCCACCTATCCTTCACCTTTTTCTCTATCTCCGCGGTCATTTCCAGCACGTCTGGCCAGATTCTGTTATAACCTTCTGCCTTTGTCTTACGGGTTGCGTCTATGCCCATTTTAGAACCGTAATTCATAATCGGTGATGCATGATCCAGTGAATCCGTCAGTGTTCCAGGTACAATGAGAACATCCCTTTCAGGATCAACCCTGGTGCCCATAGCCCATATAACCTGCTTTCTGTCATGGACGTTTATGTCATCATCCACGACGAGAACTATTTTCGAAAACATGAGCTGGCCAAAACTCCACATCGCAAACATGACCTTCTTCGCGTGACCTGGATATTTCTTCTTTATTGAAACTACAACCATGTCATGAAAAACTGCCTCCTCCATTGTATTCAGATCAACAATCTCAGGAAACTGCATCTGTATAAGAGGCAGGAACATCCTCTCTATGGCTTTTCCGATCACCACATCCTCATGCCATAATTTACCGACTATCGTCGTTGGGTATATCCTGTCTTTCCGCTCAATTATTTTTCTTATATGGAATACGGGAAAAACATCCTCAAGCGAATAGTATCCTGTGTGGTCGCCGAATGGACCCTCCATTCTTGTCTCATCTGGATCGATATAACCCTCCAGCACTATCTCAGCGTTTCTCGGATATTCCAGATCAACCGTCTTTCCCTTAGCAAGCTCCATCCTTTTCTTTGACACAAGACCTACAAAGGAAAATTCATCGAGATATTCAGGCAATGGAGCAACGGCTGAAAACATAGTGAGAGGGTCGCTTCCAATCACAACTGCAACATCCATTTCCTTCTTTCCCTGTAACAGGAAATGCTGTGATCCTCCTTTATGAATGTGCCAGTGCATACCGGTAGTCTCACTGTCGTAGACCTGCATTCTGTACATGCCGGCATTTCGTTCTCCCGTCACAGGGTTTTTTGTTATCACAAGTGGCAATGTTATAAATTTGCCTGCATCCTTCGGCCATGTCCTGCATATCGGATACCTGGTGAGATCAACTTTTTCCATCTCCTGATAGCTACCTGGCAACCCGGAGGATATTTTTGGCCTGACTCCACCAAGCTCACGCCACATCTCGAACCCCCTGGAAATCATGGATTCCGACTGTTCAGGCATTCTTGTCAGGTTCCTGAGCCTTTCACCGATTGCCTGAGGATCATCGCCCAGTATCAACTTCATCTTATCCATGGTTGAGAATATATTCCCAACGGCAGGTACGGATGATCCCTTGACCTTTTCAAAAACGAGTGTTTTGGACCCACCAGCGCGCTGTTCTTCGCTCAGTATCTGGGTAAGCTCAAGATCCGGGTCTACTTCATCACTTATAACCCTCAGATAATTGAGCTTCGCAAGATGTTGTATGTAATCGTGTAGATCCTCGAACTGCACTTATACATAATGGCAAGCCTACTATTGACTTTTATTGCATGATTTACCAAGTCACTATTTAACAGCGACCTTCATCAAACAGTCCACTGAAAGCAAATTTGAATAAATGAAAATTGGACAGCTTATGGGTTAGAGAATATAATCAGTAATAAGTTAGTTCGGGAAAGCCTGATATAAAAAATTAACTTTTCAGGTCCTCGCTGATTCCTCAACAAGTTTAGCCCGGGCTGCACAGAGCCTTGCTATGGGTATCCTGAATGGAGACGAAGAAACATAATCCAGTCCAATCTCATGGCAGAAATAGATGGTTTCAGGATCTCCGCCCTGTTCACCGCAAATCCCGACCTCGAGATCTTTTCTTGCTTTCTTCCCTTTTTCCACACCGATTCGCATCAGTTCCCCGACGCCCTCCCTGTCAATCGACCTGAATGGATCAGATGTGAGTATCCCATCCTCGAGATATTTATTTATGAATTTCCCCTCGGCGTCATCCCTGCTGTATCCAAATGTAAGTTGCGTGAGGTCATTGGTTCCAAACGAGAAGAAATCTGCAAATTCTGCAATCCGGTCCGCAACAAGACACGCCCTGGGTATCTCGACCATTGTTCCAATCTTGTATTCCAGGGTTGCGCCACCAAGAGATTCAGTGGCTGTCTTTGTCAATCTCTCCCTGAGTATGCGCATCTCATTCTGTAGGCCAACAAGTGGTACCATTATTTCAGGCATGACCTCTGTGCCCTTTGCAGAAACCTCCTTTGCCGCCCTTATTATGGCCTTAACCTGCATTTCGTATATTTCAGGATATATCAGACCAACCCTGCATCCCCTGAAACCAAGCATCGGGTTGAATTCCTCCATGTCCTTGACAGTGGCAAACAGGCGTTTAAGTTCAGAAAGTCTGTCTTTTTCTTTCGTGTTAAGTCGCATTCTCTGCTCCAGTGTGTTGATATCATTGATAAGAGATTCCTTATCCGGCAGGAATTCATGCAATGGTGGATCCAGTAACCTGATAATGACCGGGTAACCCTCCATTACCATGAAGAATTCCTTGAAGTCTGAGATCTGCATGGGCAGGAGCTGATCGAGATACTTCTTCCTTTCTTCACTGGAGCCGCTCATTATCATACTCCTGACAATCGGTATCCGGTCATTGCCGAGAAACATCCTCTCTGTCCTTGCAAGTCCGATACCCTCTGCTCCGTTTGCCCTGGCGGCTCTTGCCTCCTCGGGTGTATTCGCATTTGCCCTTACGCCCAGCTTCCTGTATCTGTCGCACCATGTGAGTATTGTCTCCATCTCTTCACTTGCCTTGGCATCCTCAAGCTTGACCTCGCCAAGATATATAGATCCAGAGGTGCCGTCTATGCTTATAATATCTCCTTCCTTTAGAACAACCCCGCCAGTTTTTAAAGTACCTGCCTTAAGGTCAACTGTTATTTCCTCAGCACCCACCACTGCGGGTTTTCCCATTGCCCTTGCCACTACAGCCGCATGCGAGGTCATACCACCTTTCTGTGTGAGAAAACCAACAGACGCTGCCATTCCCCTTACGTCGTCGGCGACAGTTTCAGGTCTTACAAGAACCAGATTTTTTCCTGCTTTTGAAAGATCAACTGCCCTGCCTGAACTGAACACAATGCTGCCGATTGCAGCGCCAGGTGAAGCTGCAAGTCCCTTTCCTATCATTTTTTCCCTACCGGTCAGCTTGATCTGCGGATGCAGCACTGTATCAAGCACTGATGGTGCAATTCTCATTATCGCTGTTTTTTCGTCAATGATCTTCTCCTTTACAAGATCCACCACGATCTTCAGGGCTGCCCTGGCAGTTCTCTTTCCAACCCTGACCTGAAGCATGTATAACTTTCCCTTTTCGATCGTGAACTCAA
>JAJZLW010000103.1 GCA_021850505.1 Thermoplasmata archaeon | reverse complement strand
ACTAGCAGGTTGCTATAATGCTAAACGACTATCTATTAAGTATGTTCAGGTCTTTTTTCCGCCAGAATTACGGTAATTCCCTCATCATTAAAGGTAAACCCGGCGCTGGCAAAACATCGTTTGCACTAGAGCTTCTCGATACTGTAAGATCTGAAGTGCCTGTTCATTACATATCCACAAGAGCATCAGAGGACCCGCTTTTAATTAGATTTCCATGGCTAGCGAACCTTTCTTCTGGTAAGAGGAGCGTGAATAAGGAAATTGAGAATATTTCGGCTTCTTCCAGGTCCAGTCTTGAAGCACTGGAGAGAATGATTGAGGAGGGAAAAATCTCAAGGGGAAGCAGGCCGACACTGAGCCCAGGACTTGTCTTAAACGTTGAGGAACTGCTTCCGGAGATTGAATTCCTGTATAGCTTTGTTGATCAGAATATCGGAAAGAGCCCTTTAATCGTGATTGATTCAATTGAGGCACTCTGTGAGAAGTATGATCTTGATCAGGGTCTGCTTTTCTCGATTATACAGAAGGATCTTGTTGAAGGAACAGGAGCAAACGTCATTGTCGTAATGGAAAGTTCAGTTGACAACAATCTGGACTATTATTCAGACGGCGTAGTATCTATGAGTTACGAGTTGGTCAACAATTTTCTTGTTAGAACTATAAGACTTGAGAAAATGAGGGGCGTTTCAATTGGCTCAAGCCCGGTTTACCTTTACTCACTTGAGGACGGCAGGTTTCACTCTTTCAACAGGGATTCGATTAAATACCCGCCTTCAAAGGTTTCTGATCCCAAGGAGAGATCAAACAGTCAGCTGGAGGTGCCATTCGGTAATCCCACTTTTTCAAAGGTTCTGGAACAACCTGACGATAAGATCCCAGTTGGGTCCGTAGTTATTATACACAGGGAGGGAAAATCTACTTCTGTTGACAGATATGTCAACCTTCTAAAAAATAACCTCATCAAGGAAAATATATCAAGCGGAAGGGGAGTGATAGATATCACATCCTCAAGTTATGAATCATCGAGATCACTTGTACAGTGCCTGGATCCGGATTGGATGAATCATTACATCACAGCTGAGAAATCTGACAGGCAGAGCCCTTACATCATAAACATGGGTGGCAAATCACTGCTTGAAGATTTTCCACGTGAGGTGGTAGACTTTTATCTTTCGTCTTCTCAGAAACCGCATACTTACATCCTTTCAACTGATTTCCTTTCTTTTGTTTATGGTGAGTCATTTTACGGTGACCTTGCGAACCTCATAAATTCACTGCGGACGGGAAATCTGATAGTCATAATTGCTGACGATGAGGAATATTCCAAGATATTACATTTTGCCAGTTATATTGTTCACATGTCTGATAACTTCGGTTATGTGACTGTTCATTCAGACCCATCTGAGATGTATCTGTGCAGCGTCGATGTTGGGGAAGATAGCTGGCCTTCAATAAAACTTTCAATTCTGGTCTAACTTCTCGCAAGATATCAGCTTTATTTCTTTGATCTGTGTTATAGAGGAGTATCTATCCATATCGAGTGAATATGCGTTTAAAAGTATCTCAGCGGTTAATTTTAGCAATATCCTGGATGCAAGGTCGCAGTCCTCTGCTTTCGAAGATACTGAAACTGTAAACCTGTTTCCGTTCAATTCTATGGAACATCTGTGCTCCTGCCTGTTAAAGGATTCAGGTAAAAGCGGGTTGGAAGTTTCCTGATCGATCCGAATATTCTTTATTTTTTCAGTAAGGCCTGAACTCATCATGAGTTCTCCCTGAGCGATCAGAGAATACATTGATACATGAAAGCAGGATAAGATTTAATTCATGCTGTGCGCTACCAACATGTGTATCCAGTAGAGCGCCTAAGGAGACTCCGGAAGTCTGATTATATAAGGGACATGATAGCACAGTTCAAAGTTGACAAAAAGAAGCTTGTAATGCCTGTTTTTGTCGATGAGAATATTAAAGAACCTCAAAAGATTGAAAGCATGCCCGGGATTTTCAGGTATCCATTATCAGGCTTGGAAGAATATTTCGGTAAGCTTGAAAATCTTGGAATTAGGACAATACTGCTATTCGGGATACCAAAGGAAAAGGATTCAACAGGTTCCTCCTCTTTTGACCCTAACGGTGTGGTTCAGAAAGCCCTGAAGATTTGCGATGAAACTTCCAGACTGACAAGCATTGCTGATCTTTGCCTCTGCGAATATACCGATCACGGTCATTGCGGGTTGATGGTAAACGGCAGGGTGGATAATGACTCAACACTGGAAGTCTACGGTAAGATAGCAATCTCATATGCAGAGGCGGGTGCAGACATCGTCGCACCTAGCGGAATGATGGACGGCCAGGTTTCAGCAATCAGATCTGCACTTGATACTGGTAATTTCAGGGAAACCTTAATAATGTCATATTCTTCAAAATTTGCCTCAACTTTATATGGACCTTTCAGGGATGCTGCCGGATCCTCGCCGAAGTTTGGAGATAGAAAAGGATATCAGATGGATTATAGGAATTACAGGCAATCGCTAAAGGAAGTAGAACTAGACGAACAGGAGGGGGCAGACATATTGATGGTAAAACCCTCACTGTTTTATCTGGATATAGTTACAAAAGTTAGGGAAAGAACAAACCTGCCGCTAGCCGTCTACAGCGTGAGTGCCGAATATACCATGATAAAGAATGCTGTGGACATGGGCCTTGTTCAGAAGGAAATAATAGAGGAGTCTCTGGTGGCACCATTCCGCGCAGGAGCAGATCTTCTTATTACCTATTTTGCAGAATCATATGCAAATGAATTTTGAGTTTATATTTCAATAAGGAAGGAAATTTTCAATTGTAGTAAGAGACCTCGAATAAACCTAATCCTGCGTATTTCAAAATAATTATCTATCTGATACGTATATTGAAAATGGTGATTTAAAATGCCAGTATATCTTGGAATGAAAGCGCCAGACTTTACGGTGAACACAACTAAAGGACCACTTGTTTTTTCCTCCTTAAAAGGAAAATGGGTACTTCTATTCTCACATCCAGCAGACTTTACTCCTGTCTGCACAACTGAGTTTTTGGCCTTTACCGAAAGATATGAAGATTTTAAAAAATTAGGTGTTGAACTCATTGGACTTAGCGTTGACAGCATATACAGCCATATAGCATGGCTAAGAGACATAAATGAACACTATGGTGTCAATGTCCCAT
>JAJZLW010000070.1 GCA_021850505.1 Thermoplasmata archaeon | reverse complement strand
TTTAGTTGTGTTCACCGTAAAGTCTGGCGCTTTCATTCCAAGATATACTGGCATTTTAAATCACCATTTTCAATATACGTATCAGATAGATAATTATTTTGAAATACGCAGGATTAGGTTTATTCGAAGTCTCACACTACAATTGAAAATTTCCTTCCTTATTGAAATATTAACTCAAAATTCATTTGCATATGATTCTGCAAAATACGTAATAAGAAGATCTGCTCCCGCGCGGAATGGTGCCACCAGAGCCTCCTCTATTATTTCCTTCTGAACAAGGCCCATGTCCACCGCATTCTTTATCATGGTATATTCGGCACTTACGCTGTAGACAGCTAGCGGCAGGTTTGTTCTTTTCCTAACTTTTGTAACTATATCCAGATAAAACAGTGAGGGTTTTACCATCAATATGTCCGCCCCCTCCTGTTCGTCTAGTTCTACTTCCTTTAGCGATTGCCTGTAATTCCTATAATCCATCTGATATCCTCTTCTATCTCCAAACTTCGGCGAGGATCCGGCAGCATCCCTGAAAGGGCCATATAACGTTGAGGCAAATTTTGAGGAATATGACATTATTAAGGTTTCCCTGAAATTACCCGTATCAAGTGCAGACCTGATTGCTGAAACCTGGCCGTCCATCATACCGCTAGGTGCGACGATGTCTGCACCCGCCTCCGCATATGAGACTGCTATCTTACCGTAGACTTCCAGTGTTGAGTCATTATCCACCCTGCCGTTTACCATCAACCCGCAATGGCCGTGATCGGTATATTCGCAGAGACATAGATCAGCAACGCTTGTAAGTCTGGAAGTTTCATCGCAAATCTTCAGGGCCTTCTGAACCACACCGTTAGGGTCAAAAGAGGAGGAACCTGTTGGATCCTTTTCCTTTGGTATCCCGAACAGCAGTATTGTCCTGATTCCAAGATTTTCAAGCTTACCGAAATATTCTTCCAAGCCTGATAATGGATACCTGAAAATCCCGGGCATGCTTTCAATCTTTTGAGGTTCTTTAATATTCTCATCTACAAAAACAGGCATTACAAGCTTCTTTTTGTCAAGTTTGAACTCTGCTATCATGTCCCTTATATACTCAGACTTCCGGAGTCTCCTTGGACGCTCTACTGGATACACATGTTGGTAGCGCACAGCATGAATTAAATCTTATCCTGCTTTCATGTATCAATGTATTCTCTGATTGCTCAGGGAGAACTCATGATGAGCTCAGGCCTTACTGAAAAAATAAAGAATATTCGGATCGATCAGGAAACTTCCAACCCGCTTTTACCTGAATCCTTTAACAGGCAAGAGCACAGATGTTCCATAGAATTGAACGGAAACAGGTTTACAGTTTCAGTATCTTCGAAAGCAGAGGACTGCGACCTTGCATCCAGGATATTGCTAAAATTAACTGCTGAGATACTTTTAAACGCATATTCACTAGATATGGATAGATGTTCCTCTATAACACAGATCAAAGAAATAAAGCTGATATCTTGCGAGAAGTTAGACCAGAATTGAAAGTTTTATTGAAGGCCAGCTATCTTCCCCAACATCGACGCTGCACAGATACATCTCAGATGGGTCGGAATGAACAGTCACATAACCGAAGTTATCAGACATGTGAACAATATAACTGGCAAAATGTAATATCTTGGAATATTCCTCATCGTCAGCAATTATGACTATCAGATTTCCCGTCCTCAGTGAATTTATGAGGTTCGCAAGGTCACCGTAAAATGACTCACCATAAACAAAAGAAAGGAAATCCGTTGAAAGGATGTAAGTATGCGGTTTCTGAGAAGACGAAAGGTAAAAGTCTACCACCTCACGTGGAAAATCTTCAAGCAGTGATTTGCCACCCATGTTTATGATGTACGGACTCTGCCTGTCAGATTTCTCAGCTGTGATGTAATGATTCATCCAATCCGGATCCAGGCACTGTACAAGTGATCTCGATGATTCATAACTTGAGGATGTGATATCTATCACTCCTCTTCCGCTTGATATGTTCTCCTTGATGAGATTATTTTTTAGAAGGTTGACATATCTGTCAACAGAAGTAGATTTTCCCTCCCTGTGTATAATAACTACGGACCCAACGGGGATCTTATCGTTAGGTTGTTCTAGAACCTTTGAAAAAGTGGGATTTCCAAACGGCACCTCTAGCTGACTATTTGATCTCTCCTTGGGATCAGAAACCTTTGAAGCCGGGTATTTAATCGAATCCCTGTTGAAAGAGTGAAACCTGCCGTCCTCAAGCGAATAAACGTAAACCGGGCTTGAGCCAATTGAAACGCCCCTCATTTTCTCAAGTCTTATAGTTCTAACAAGAAAATTGTTGACCAACTCATAACTCATAGATACTACGCCGTCTGAATAATAGTCCAGATTGTTGTCCACTGAACTTTCCATTACGACAATGACGTTTGCTCCTGTTCCTTCAACAAGATCCTTCTGTATAATCGAGAAAAGCAGGCCCTGATCAAGATCATACTTCTCGCAGAGTGCCTCAATTGAATCAATCACGATTAAAGGGCTCTTTCCGATATTCTGATCAACAAAGCTATACAGGAATTCAATCTCCGGAAGCAGTTCCTCAACGTTTAAGACAAGTCCTGGACTCAAGGTTGGCCTGCTTCCCCTTGAGATTTTTCCTTCTTCAATCATTCTCTCCAGTGCTTCAAGACTGGATCTGGAAGAAGCCGAAATGTTCTCAATTTCCTTATTCACGCTCCTCTTACCAGAAGAAAGGTTCGCTAGCCATGGAAACCTAATTAAAAGCGGGTCCTCTGACGCTCTTGTAGATATGTAATGAACAGGCACTTCAGATCTTACAGTGTCGAGAAGCTCTAGTGCAAACGATGTTTTGCCAGCGCCAGGTTTACCTTTAATGATAAGGGAATTACCGTAATTCTGGCGGAAAAATGACCTGAACATACTTAATAGATAGTCGTTTAGCATTATAGCAACCTGCTAGTCATTAACGTATTAGTGAAACACAAATAATATAAAAACTTATTTGAAATATTTTAGAGTTTTTTTGTAATGGACAGGGATAACAAGATAAATTTTAGGCTGGCATAATATTTGTGATTAAATCCAGGACAGGATCAATCAGAATTAAATATTACCTTTAAATTAAGGTGGCAATGACGGCCATAACAGTGGGGCAACACCCGGTCTCATTCCGAACCCGACGGTAAAGCTCACTGTGCCCTTCATGCGTACT
>JAJZLW010000127.1 GCA_021850505.1 Thermoplasmata archaeon | reverse complement strand
GCTTGGTGACACGATTTCAGATATTCTCTCTGATCTGAACGTAATCCTGTCATGCCTGCATATCATTGGATGGCGGACAGCAGTTAATCTGTAATCAACGGATTTCACTACCGTTCTCTCTGTCTTGTAGAGAACAAGCCTGGAACCACCTTTCATGTATATTGTGAATCGGGGTGAGAAGCTGACCTCCATGTTCATTTCAGCCTGAGGAATACTTTGTTCGTTTACTGGTCGTTCCCTATTATGACCTTCGCTATGGCCCATGTATCATATTCAATCCCGATCTTCTTCAGTATAGATCCAATCTCCCCCTGGCTTATTCCCTTCTTCAACAATATCTGGGCATATTGAAGGAGAAGTTCAGGTTCTATCTCGTTCTTTGACTTTGGTGATTTCCGAGGGTATCCGATCTACTTCCTCACAGGCTTTCCATTTGCCCATGTTTCATCCACACATGTGTAATAGGAATGCCAGTTCTTTGTCGTTTTATTGATTGCCTTTGTCATACTACACTATAATTACTATGTAGCATATAGATCTCCATATATCCAGCTAAACAGTGAATAAATTGAATATTAAGATACCAAAATCTAATCCTTGATTGCCGTGACGGAGAATTACGACGACGTTCTATGCCTTGCGGCATCTGTTTGCGTAATGCCCCATGATTTGCGTAGGTTAAGCTTGTGGGTGTACAGTATATGTCTCTGCCCGAATGGCGAGGGCCACGCCCTCGTGCGACATGACTGGCGAGTGTTGCTCCCTGCAGTCAACTTGCCTATTGCAGCTCGTTTCACGGATGCATGAATACCGCCCATGCCGACGCGCAGTTGCAAGCTCTACTGCTTTAGCTCGAAGTGGCTGGCAGATTATACTGCTGTTTTATCTATGAATAGAGCAAAGCATGCATAACTGGATCAGGCACATGGGACTGATCTATTGATCTAACCACCCTTATATTTAATATATTAAGTTACGTTAAGTATCCATGCGATGGATGGATGTGGATGACGTAGTGTCAACTCGGTGCGTTGTATCTGTATCAGGGGATTCACCGCTACTTGATTATTCAGGCAGGCACAAAATATATGCTCCGATAATTGCGCGTAAGGTTGGTGACTCTATGACCCTTATCTTGTCGATGAAGAAGACCGGAAATCCGGATAGGTTCACGACACTTCTTCCACGCATGTTCCACGCCGAAGATAAAGGCGATTCATGGCTCATCAAGTCCCCGCTAAAGTTGTTCTCTGAGCTTTCGATCATTGATGAAATTGTTAAAATCCCTTCTGTGATTATGCAGCATCTGTATCTGGAAAATGGAAAACTATTTCTTGATCTAAGATTGCATGATTCCAAAACCAACGAGCTTTCCGGCTTTATCATGGATCATCTGGCTGATGGGGAAATCGCTTTAGAATCCCTGGTTCCCGGATCTGGTGCGATATCATTCCTTACAGAGATGAATTCAAGGATTCCGATCAGCCTGATCAGTTATTCTATACCTGCATTCAATGAAGATCCCATTGAGAGGTGCCTGTCAGCAAATGACAGCATAGCAGAGATTGAAAAAAAACCAGGTCCTGATTATCGCGCGCTTGTTTTCTCAAAATCTCCAATAACGGATAAGGATGAACTTATAACAATTTCTGAGGAGGATAATTTATACGAAACCTGTGGAAATAATCCAATATTACAGGAAATAAGGAACTTAGGCAACGATAACTCGATATTTCGCTTAGCGCACTTTCTGAGGGTCAACGAAGGGAGTCTGGTAGTTTCAGTTTTTGTCCCCGCGCATCAAGCAATGGATTTAATTCGGATAATTGCCAAAATCAGTCATAGTGCAGATAAACCTACTGTAAAGTTACGTAGTTTCCAAGACTATCGGGAGGATCTCTTTAAGGTAGAAAATATATAGACCTATGAGTATGTGGAGGGCGATATAATAAAATGATTCTTCGAAACTGTGCTGTACTGGAACTTCATGCGGTTCATCCGAAATTCCTAAAAATAGGTGAAATAAGGGTGGGAGAGCAGGATCACTTCCACGTAATTGGAAGAGAAGGGGGGAAATGGTTCTTCTACAGGAGGATCGTGCAGGAATTGACTGCCGAGGAAAAGAGAATACTGCAGAAAAACAGCAGTTCTTTCAACATGACGTTCGATCCTTACTCCCCCTCGAATATAATTAGAATGTCGATCCCGGATTTCCAGGGGCAGTTCTATAATGATATCAACGACATACCTGGATGCAGGGTCTCGCCCATTACGCTACAGAGGGCCGGAAGCGTTTATGTCAGCATTGAATTTCATGAAAGTCAATCCCAAAAGGTCAGCGAGAGGATTCTGGATTTCGTAACGGAAGAAGCACCCTATGAAAGGAACCTTGTTCATTATGGCTTGAATCCGAGTGGCCTTCCATATTTATTGAATTTGTACCTGTCCTTCGGGAATGCCCCGAGCAATCTGGCTCTGGTCAAAACCAGGTGGATCATCAACAAGGAAGGGATCGCGTCCGAGAATCAGGGGATCTTCCAGAACAGTGGCGTTTTTGTTCCCAAACAATTTGTCGATGATGAATCTGACAGGTTGATCTGGAGAATGGATCAGCCGGGAATCATGGGTGATGCACTTCACACTGTTGTGGACGAGTCTGAACACATAGTCGAGATCAACGTAAGATCAAGATTCTTTTCTGATTTCTATGCCAATGTAATCAGGGGCTATTGCGGAGCTATCTTTTTTGGTCTTGGGTGCGAGAATGGCACGCTCGTCGACTATTTCATCGTTGAAAGGCAGGCACTGCAACGCTTCCTGGAGGGATTGAACAGACACTGGAACCTGCCGGCAAGAAAGCATCATTCCAACTACCTGGTGGAGGTGGATGATCTTTCTCGTTGTCGTACCATATCGGAGTTTCCGTTCTGATCTGAGCGTTCTGCGTGCCTTGCACTGACTCATACAATTCTAACAACAGCTGAAGGAGCGAGGTTAAGACATATTTCACTGCGATATGTTAAGATCCGGCAAAAGGACGAGGTTTCTTAACCGGATAGAATGTCTATCGAAAATCCGCAAAACTACAGGAAAATAAAAGGAAATTGACCTTGCCCCGAAATCTTTTGCGTAACTATGATTGATTCTTGAAAGCATCATATATATTCAGGGAACTCAGTGACTCATAAGCTATACCAGAGGTTATTATCGAGTCCCCGCAGGGAAATTCCAGAAAGTGCCTCCTTTATCCTTGAACGAATGTTGGCAATCTTGCCTTCGAATTCCTCATTCGAAATAGGCATTTCCTGGGAATGCGAAAGGATCGCCTTAAAAAGATCTGAAGCCAACCGTTCACCACCCTTTTCCTCGGATACTACCCAGATGTCAAATGAGTGCTTAATTACTCCAACCATACTTTTGAAGGCGTAAATCCTGAAATGATCAAAATTATAAGCTCCGACCCAGTTCCATCCTGGCCCAAATATGGATGAAGCATACAAACCACCCGGTACAACAAGGGTACCAACAGTGCTCAAAACACTCCTGGTTTTGTTTGGAATGAGGGATTTTCCCATATCGCCTTGCATGCTGGAAATAGCGTCGTTCCATTGAATAATTGTTGAATTATACCCCAAAGCCACCGAAACGGAATGAAAATTTATCTTTAGACGACTGATCCCAAGACCAATCCCGATCTTTCCCAGATAATTGTTGTTAGCGAAAAGAACGTAGTTATTTCGATCTCCAGCATTGTCGGTTGATTCATTCATAATGTGACACCTGCCATTCCGGAATATCCAGAATACGATAGATTGACTGTTACGCCAGACCATGTAGAAGTTGCGACGGGGTTTATACTTATCGTGCTGCCAGATATCACTATCTCCCCGTAGAATACATCAAGAATGGCACCATTCGAAATGGTTTGAGTTCCCGAAGCTGCAAAAAATATCACATAGCCAGGACCGCTGTTGCTTGAAACCCACACCACGGAGTGACCAGAGCTCTTTGACTGCACGCCAACGTTGCTTGCCCAGGATATTGTATAGCTTCCTGTCAGCGCTGATGTTAATGTAGAATTCACATATATGCTGATGTGACCTTCATTCATTGAAGTGGGATTGACCGGATCAACGACTAAATTGTAGCCCGCGGTCACGGAACTAGTTCCAGTGGTATTTCCGTTCGAGGAGAGTTTCACGTTGAGAGTTCCACCGCCGGATTTGCCAGTATGATCCACCACGATATACACAGACAAAGATACGATTACTATAGCAACAACCAGGATGATTGCCAGGTATTTCTTCTCTACTGCCATACATCACCACCTAAAATCTCAATTTTTGTGCATTAAGTTTAAATAGTAATTCACTAAGTGTCTATTAATCTTTTATGCCAACATGTAAGGTGATGATTGATCGCAATGCTCATCTGTGGGCTCTTCATTTATTACCTCATCAGATCTGTTCCCAGAGATTATCGTTCAGGGACCTGCACAGGGTAACTATGACGTTTTTTGGATCATTTTTCCTCGCAACTGAGAAAAGAACTGCAAGATACTCATCCAGCATTGTTGACGGTATGAAGGCTGTGATCGCAAGATGATGGCCATCCACCCTGACAAAAAGGGCTACTCGCGGGATCTTTCTCTCATTGCTCAGTTTCCTGATCTCGAATAAAGTGGGATTTCCAAGCACAGCTTGATATATGTGCTCCTCCTTTGATATCTGAGTAAAACCTTTACCAGAAATACCAACCAGATCCTGCCCAGAGTAGACTACCCCGAGGAATGTTTCATAGGAGTCGGTTGCACTTTTTACCTCTATAAGAAGATTTTTTTCGTCTTTGACTTCAAAGGGCAGATCCTCGTCAGAGGATATTGGAACGCGATAACCGACCACTGTTAATGGCATCATTGATGAAATAGATTTTATACTGTCGATAAAGCCCATTGCAGGCCCGAGATCAAGAATCTTGGTGGTGCTTTGGTTCTTTGTATACTGTGACAAAAGATCAGATATCTCATCAAGATAATTGTCATGGAACGCAAACCTGAACTGGAGTGCCCCTGCGGCTACGAATATACCTGATATGACAACTGAGTTCACGGAAACCAGTTTATCGATTATCTTCATTTCTCCAATGTGATTGATTCTCTCGTCGATGATGTAGCACTCGCTTTTTTCAACCGCCCTCAGAACCGGCAAGAATGAGCTTATTGCATTGATGTTTGGAGTTTTTTTGCTAACGTAGGTGCGCAGGTAGGTCTTGTCTTCCTGCATATATAAGAAGGCCGGGAAAATACTCTCTAACTTTGAAAGATACCTGAATGAGGTTGCTTCTTGTGTAAGAGACAGCTTGCATGAAAGACCTAATTTATGGTCAACTTCCCGTATTAGCACTGTGCCAAAAATGGATGATACATATATATATCTATCTTAACCCCGATTGTTTTCCCCGTTCAGGTTCACCATTTTTCCTGCAGGTATGTTCAGCATTTTAGCGAGTACAACCGATCTCCTAATGCTTCTTTCGCATCACGCTGATAACTGCAACAACCGCTATAATCGCGACGACTGCACCAACTATTCCGTAGAGCTCAAGAGAGGGAAAAGAAGATGGCACCGGCGTTGTCTTGACAGGATTCAATGTGACGTTGAGTTCCTTTGTCTGCCCTGAAGTCAATGTAACGTTGTTGTAGTATGTTATATAGCCTGATTCAGATACCACAATGGAGTAGGTACCACTGGTCTCACTTGCATTGTACAAGCCGGAGCCCGTTACGCTAACAGAATGTCCGTTGATATCAACGGTTGCATTATGCGGAGTTACTGTTCCAGATATGTATGCGTAATGATAGTATATGATAGGTATTGAAACACCATTGCCTTTCACTGATATCGATCCGGAATAGTTGACCGTATAATAATCGGATAAATTGGAGGCACTGAAGGAATAAGTACCATTTGGTGCTGAAAAAGTCATTACGCTGTTTGTAGAGGAATTCGTCACTCCATTGAATGTCATGGTCCATGAAGTCCCTGAAGGAAGCCCTGATTCAGTGAATGTGATTGTGTATATCGTATGTTCAACAACCACTGTTGTAGGCACGTTTGTCGAGACCAGCTCTAATTTAATCTTCGAAGTTGAGTTGCTTTGGAATAGGGCTACCACAACACCGGCATGCATGTCTATATATTCAGTAGCGTTTGAAATGGACGAAGCATATGAAATCTCATCGGTCTTAAAGGTTCCCATAGACGTGGTGAACGATACGTTTGCTTTTTCCTGCGTGCCAAGTACGCCGCTGTTCAAATCCGAAAGCATACTGGCATTGACCGCAAACGGAAAACTGTTCCATGAAAAGTACTGGTAGGAGTTAACTGATGTGTTGCTGCCGAATTTCAGCGTCTCGAGCACATAGACGGTTTCGTTCGTATTGTATACGTTCACGATCTTGTAATACGTATAGCCATGCGTAGTCCCAGAGTTATTTGTTATGGAGAAACTAAGGTTGAGGTAGGCTCCATCGAATGCCCATATTGGCGGGGTGTGTGTAACATTTGCCTGGATAAAATTAGCTGTTTCGGAAACCGGTCCACTCATTGTAAGAGTCGACGGATTGTTTGTTCCCGTGTAGCTTCCCGTACCAGAGCCGGACCATGAAGAGAATGCATACCCAGAAACGGCTTTCGCAGTAAGAGTCACGCTGCTTCCAGCGGAAAACCAGCTGCTTGATGGCGAAACCGTGCCTGTGCCGGCCGGACTAACACCCGTAGTGAGGTAATATTGTGTGCTGTAGAACACATTCTCGCTGACATTGGATCCGCTGACGGTGACGGTGCCAGACGAAGGAGATACAACATACCTTGTTCCCGGTGAACCTGGAACAGGGGTCTCGAGTGTATAGGAATAATTACCATTCGGAACGTAGAATGTGATATTATTCGAAGTTGAGGTTTCTTCAGTCGCATTCAAAATCACGTACCAGGATGTCCCTGTAAGCAACCCGGATTCCTTGAATTGAACACTATGATCCGTTGTACTAAATGTGATTGTAGGGACATTCACAGGACTCCCGGAAACATTGAACGATCCTGATGAACTGGATGGTTTCCAGCCAGAAAGAGACGTGGTTACAGTGTATGTGTAAGATCCGTTGTAAAGACTGAATGTAATGGTTGATGTGGATGAGGAATTATGAACATGACCAGTTGTCGAATTATATACTGATACATACCAGGTGGTCCCCGTTGGCAAGCCCGTTTCAGTGAAAACGACAGAATATGCCTCAGGAAACACAACATAACGCGTCATAGGAAATCCTGTTACGTTGAATTCGCGATAGGGTGTAGAAAGTCCGCCAGAAGACCAGGAACCGGAATAATTATACGTTCCATTCGGAAGATAAGCTATCATTGATGACCTGAAAGAGGTGTTGTAATAAGACACGCTGCTGTTGTAATTGTATGCGTTAGTATTCCAGTAAGCACCCGCAGGAAGGTTCTCCTCCGTGAATGTAATCTTGTAAGTTACAGGAAAGATCACCGTCAAGTTAAGCGGTGCCCCTGTTACGTTGAACTCGTGATAAGGTGTTGTAACGCCATTAAAATATCCAAAGTAATGATACGTTCCATTTGGGAAATAAGCGATCATCGATGAACCGGATGAGAAATTGTAATAATAGACGCCAGAATTAGATGCACGAACACTCCAGTTCGCGCCTGCAGGAAGGTTCTCCTCCGTGAATGTAATCTTGTAAGTTACAGGAAAAATCACCGTCAAGTTAAGCGGTGCCCCTGTTACGTTGAACTCGCGCTCGGGTGTTGCAACGCCACTAAAACTTCCAGTGTAATTATAAGTTCCATTCTGGAGAAAAGCTATCTTTGTAGAACCAGAAGAGGCGTTGTAATAATTTATACTATAATTGTTATCGAAGGCATGAACGCTCCAGTCCGCACCTGCAGGAAGGTTCTCCCCCGTGAATGTAATCTTGTAAGTTACAGGAAAAATCACCGTCAAGTTAAGCGGTGCCCCTGTTACGTTGAACTCGCGCTCGGGTGTAGAAAGTCCGCCAGAAGACCAGAAACCGGAATAATTATACGTCCCATTCAGGAGATAAGTGATCATTGATGAACCAGAAGAGGTGTTGTAATAATACACGCTGCCGTCGTAGTTAGACGCACTAACACTCCAGTCTGCACCCTCAGGGAGGTTCTTCTCAGTGAATGTAATCTTGTATGTTACAGGAAAGATCACCTTGACGGTTTCTGGAGCAGTATTAACGGTGAACACCCCACTGACCGATGGCCCTGAAAAAATGCCAAAAATGTTCTCACTTGCCCGGTAGTTATACCCTCCAGTGGGCAGGTACGCTATCTTGGAAACCGTATTGGAGGCATTAAAATACAAAACGTAATACGAGCTGGGGCTGGTGCTATTGGCCATTAAAAACCATGGTTCTCCGGAAGGTAGGTTTACTTCCGTGAAAGTAACAGTATAAAAGGCGGGAAAAACCACTGAAGGTGAAAGAGACCTGCCAATTACCGTGAATCCTTTCTGGAAGAGGTACGTTGATCTGGGACCCGCGAGAAAAGCATAAGTCCCATTCGGAAGGCAGGCGACCATGCTGGACGAAGATGAAATATTGAAGTAAAACGGGGTTTCAGCATTAGTGGAAGAATTATTGAAGGATATTACGTTCCAGGGCATCCCTGAAGGGAGACCGCTTTCAGCAAATGTCACCTTGTAGAACGCCGGGAAAGGGATATCTATGCTCGTGGGAGCTCCAGTGACATTGAAATAATAGGGCCCAAGATCCGTAGAAGCAGGACCGGTATAATAAACATAACTTCCATTGGCAAGGGATACGGAGATTGACGTACCAGACGATGAACTTACGATTCCCAAACTCATGTTAAAAAAAGCACCGAAGATAGGAGGTACTGGAAAACTGCTGTTTTCGACCGTTACCTGCCATGGCATTCCTGCAGGCAGCCCGGTTTCCGTGAATGTCACTTTATACGATCCCACCAAATTGGACTGGATAGGAGATTCGGCCGTCACGTTATAATTATGCAACAGCAAGTCTAATTTATTGGCGCCAGAATTTGTCGATGGCTTTGCTTGTGTTACCGATTGAGCGCTGGAACTTGAAGTCTGCAATCCTGATCTATCATAACCATGCGGCTGTATCGGGCTGCTTCCGTTCTTGGCTGGTATGACGTTGCCTGGAAGAGCACTCGCAACTGCTAACATGGAAACTATCATCAGAAACACAACTACAACTGCCAAAAATGCTTTGCGCATGCTCTAGTGAACTATCACCGTAATATTAACCATACAGTCACTGAAAGTGAGCTATTCGGCCAATTCATAAACCTGCTTTTCGCCCATGTAATGTATGCGCCCAATAGCAGCAAAGTCGCCGGACATTTTCCTGTCAAAGTGCTGAATATGGAGACGATTCATCCATCCAGTAAGTAAAAGACACTGCGTCCATCTCATGTATCGCCTTGTGAACTGCCATATTCAATGTAAGGATTATTATACGAGCCCCCGCGGTACGCAACCCAGTGATGGGGATTTATCTTCCTGAACCCTTCCTCTATCTCGTCGACCTCAGCGAAGTTTGCCGCATGCATTATGAAAAACGAAAATTTGGAAAGGTTCTTGTAAAGCAGCATTCTGTTCTCAAGAAATTTATCCTGAAAGATGCGTGGGAGATACCTTTCGTACTGAGAAAGCATTATAATATACACAATTAGCACACCTGTGGCCTTGTCAGCGTTAAACGACACCTCTTGGTAAATGACTCCATTATGGATCAGGTTATCCACCTTTCTTCTTAAAGTCCGCAACGGTATGGAGAGATCTTCTGAAAGTTTCGTCAGGTTCGCTTTTAGAGGATCTTGTCGCAACAGCCCGTTAACGATCGATAATTCCAACCTGCTTATTGAGTCGCTTTTCCTTGTAGTGCTTTTCATGATTTCGATTATGTTCTCGTCTTGCTTCATGCAATTGGGGAGAAGTTTCATTTTCCTTTTCAGATCATCATCGTTGAAAGCGATCACCGACACAATACCAAAGTCTTTTTCAGTTACCTCGATCTTCCCGGAATCACCATAAACTTTGGAACGCAATGTTCCTACTATGACTCTTTCAACAAAAGGCAGAGACTCAAAATCGTTGACTACCGCAACCGTAATTTCCTTGGACTGATTCATAAGAATGTGATAGCGCACCCACGGCATGAACCTGTCATTTGCGTAAAACTTGATTGCATTTATGAACCCGGAATCGAATAACTCGCTCAACCTGTTCCTTACAACCTGGGGATGGATATGCAATTCCTTGGCTATCCTGTATACACACGGCCTGTTTGAAAATCTGTCAAGGCCATCCATAGGCCACTGGAATTTTTTGATGATGTCTCTTGATATCCTGTCGAACATGACAACTGACATACAGCAACGAAGAATCTAAAAACTTTATGCTTATATGTATAGCGAATGCTAAAATTATAAACCCTTTGTGGTGTATATATCCAACATTCAAAAAAGAAATGTCCAGGAATATTGAGAGATGATAGTCTGGAAATGAGCCATTGATAGACCTGTACCAAAGTATGCCACAAATAATGCAAATGGGCTTTATGATTTTTGGTGGGATGAATGGAACCTTTAATCCGCGAAGATGCCATTACCTTTCAGGTAGAGCCCTCCACGGACAGCGGTCTTTACAGTGGTCTTCTCTTCCAGGATTGTGGATGCAGTCCTCATTTCATCCGCCCTGATCCTGATCATCAGGCAATCTCCCCTGTTTCTTGGATTGAACTGGAATAGAATTCCCCTCACCTCTGCGCAGCCCACGTACATATCAAGAGATCGATGTGCGAATCTCTCCCTGACAGATGGAAATCCAGAGAGATTGTGTCAGCCTCCTTCTCCAGGATGGGAATTACAGAATGCTGCTGATCCACCGATATTGTTACCCTGATGTCAAGAACCCTCTTAATATCGCGATATGGGATTTTAGGTCACTTCCCTTGTTCACGGGTCATATCCATTCCCAAACCTCGTCATCCAGTTCAGAATAATATTCCAGGAGCGGATGCGATCCATGATCTGACATCAGCGTATTCATCATTATCGAAACATATTCGTCAGCTTCTGCTGCGGGAACGAATGTGGTATCGAATAATCTTCCATTCTCTATAGTAAGGAAGAACGCTATCCTGGGAATTCTTGCCTCATTTCCTCTTTTCCTGCCCTCAACAAGAGACTTTTCATATACATATGATTCGTATACATTGTCCGCGATGGATATCGGTGTGACGCCTTCGGCAACAACAGGTTTCGATGTATATAGAAGAACCTTTATCCCTTCATCGGTAACCGCTCTTCCCTCTACCTCTGCAACCGCATCGAGGTGGTTATCAGCCATGTATTTCATCAACTTGCTGTCATCCGGGAAATTCATGGAATAACGCACAACCGCAAGCGGTGTCTGTCTATGCATTGAATCCATTCTCTCCCTGAGGGAACGGGAGTGTGTGAGATTGACTATCCTGAAATTTTGGTTCTTTCCAATCACTCCAGAAAGAATGTCATTGATCTCATGGAGCTTGCTTCTGTGGAACCTGAAATCAAGGTAGAGTTCGTCCCTGAGCAGATATGCATCATTTAGCGCAATCGATGGTGCTTCCAGAAGATTGCTTATTATCTTCATCCCCTCAACGTTGTTGATCCTTTCTGTTATCGAATAATAGGATCTCTTCTCCACCATGCCTTTCCTTGAGAGGATGGGATTCATGGACGGTGCAGGCTTACCGGATTTTTGAAAGAAAAGCTGAATGTATGTCTTATCCTCCTCAGCGAATGTGTATGCAGGTATCCTCTGATCCATCCTTGCAATCAACTCAAATATGCCAGTGTGTTGCTTGACTGCAATCACGCATCTTCTATCCAGTTTTGCGTTGATTTCACTTATCTTCATACTCCTCGCCTTTTATGGTTGTTTGCCGCATTCATTTTTTTCATCCCTTCAACCTGTCAATAAGCGTGCTGACTTCCTTCCTTGTCAATTCGGATAAATCCGTTTTCTTCAGTTCCTTCATGTATCGCGAGGTGATGTCCATCCTCTTATCTGTCCCCTAAAGGTTCTTTATGAATTGCAACTGCTTACTTGTCGCCGGAGAACCCGAGGGATCTCCGGGCCAACTCCCTTCATTCCAGCAAGGATGTCTATCAACTCCGAAGCTTCGTGCATGGAAAGCGCGTTGATGGAGTATTTCCTGCTCTCGCTAAGGTATTTCTTAGCTGCGTCCTTTCGTTCATCTGAATCCTGCAGCCTCGCGAGGAAGGTTATCTGCTTTCCCGTTGCGAATACCTCTTCCCAAGGAGTTTCCCCATCGGACCCAAGAATCTTCACATTCTTCATCTTGTCGATCAGCGCGGATGCATCGGACTTTCCCTTTTCCTTCAGGGATCTCTGGGATATCTCATCCCTCTCATGAGATGCATTCCTCAACTTGCGTGTGAAGGATAACTGGCTCTGTGTTGCCTGCCGATCAGTCATTTTGACTCATTGCGAATTTCTATTTTATCTTTTAACAAATTTTCATATGTCCAGTCGCAAGGAAGCTCCAATCCTTCAGGATGGGGGGGAATTGCGACTCAATCCTATATTAAATTATCATATCAATATTGTGATCAAGACCATTCAAATCAAATTGCTTCCTGATGAGAGACAGAAAGAAGCGCTTATCGAAACCTTTGCTAGGTTCAATGATGCATGCAATTTTGCTTCCAGAATAGTCTTTGAAAGGAATCCAGATAACAAGATTTTCCTCCAGAAGATCGTGTACAGCGAGATAAGGGAGAAATTCGGACTTGCGGCACAGCTTGCCATCAGGGCCATAGCAAAGGTTGTTGAAACCTATAAGGCTGATAAGACATCTTTCCATGGGTTCAGGGATTTTGGTTCCATTGTATATGATCAGAGGACCCTGAGCTTCAAGGGCATGGATCGGGTAAGCATCAGCACTACAAATGGAAGGATAAGAATCCCCATAACCATTGAAAAATATTGTGAAACTCCTTTTGAAAGGATCAGGGGTCAGTGTGATCTCGTCAGGAAAAACAAAATGTTCTATCTTCATGGTTGCCGTTGAAGTTCCAGAAGAACCCGTCTTCAAACCGGAGGACATCATTGGCATTGACATGGGCATCGTGAACATCGCCGTGGATTCCACTGAGAAATATTATTCCGGTGATCAGATCAATGAGATCAGGGGGTGTAATGCCGATCTCACTTCCAGGCTACAAACTGTGGGAACCAGATCCGCAAAATACCATTTGAAGAAACTCTCCGGGAAGGAGAGCAGGTTCGCCATGAATACCAACCTTGTGATATCCAAGGAGATTGTTCAGAAAGCCAAAGGCACCTCCTCTGCGATTACCATTGAAGACCTCAATGGAATTAGGATGAGGATGACCGTTAGGAAAGGCAACAGGTACATCCATAATTCGTGGGCTTTCAACCATCTCAGGTAGTTTATAGAATACAAGGCAAGGGAAGTTGGCATTCCCGTCATACCCATTGATCCGCATAACACCAACAGGGAATGCCCCAAATGCCATACCATAAGCAGGAAGAACAGGTCGGAACAATCCGGGTTCAAATGTATTTTCTGCGGTCTTGATGGAGAAGCGGATTTCATCGCATCCCTCAATATCAGGAACATGGGTGCTGTCAACCATCCTATTGTAACGGGTGCTATTTTTGATCATTCGATCCTCCCAGTTCCAACCTCAGATGCTTTAGCTCGAAGTAACTGACACAGTCATGGAGTGTTTCAACGACATTCTACACTTTCCCTGAGCCCCGGGAAGAGCAATCGCGATCATGGACCTACATACACAGATTACGGTTACTATTTAGATAAACCTTCTCATGATCCGAATGGAACACCGTTAAGCTGGCATTGTATCTAAATCGGATCAAAATACGCATTAAGGTGTGAAATTCGCCTAGATCCAAACATGGGTTATAACAGTACATTAAAGTCAACTATCCCCCCCTGACTGAAGGGGCTTGCTGCTGGTCTCCCCCACGCTTTTATAAATCGTGAACTAATATACTGGCATGGATAGAAAAAAGGTTGCAAATTGGTGGTTCATGTCTTCACTTTTAGGAGTTGTAATAGAAGCTTATGTGATATATACTGCTTTTAGCCCGTTCAATCTGCTACTTACTGCTGTTGCTTCCGTTATTGAGTTTCTTTTTTTAATCAATTTATATGCATCGAAAAAATTTAATCGCCCTCAACGTAACTGATTTAATAAAACAATACCAGATGAATCAGTAAAATCAGCCATTTGCTCATTTTTAATTTGAAGAATAAGACATATTCACCATGGGATATTGCTTATCAGACCAATAGGCAGTGATTGAATGACCGAACTTATATCAGACAATGGAAAATGGGCAATCAAGATTGAGAGACGTTGCTTTAGAGGACAGATCCGTGAGATTCTTATTGAAAAAGTGTATGACAATACATTTGAATTGGCAAATGTTGATGATTCTTAAATTCAATTGGTAAAATCTCCAGACGGTTTCCATAAAAATATGAAATTTAAATATTCTGCTGCTACTACTTCGATTTATTAAAATACACTTTACCCATTATTAAAATAATGAAAATGGATAACCACAATGTCACCGACCTGAATTCGGATGGGCTCCCTTTTTTCAAAAAAAATTCTAAAGCATATGCTGAAAGTTTGACACATAGATCAGGAGATGATTTATCAGTTCTTATCGATAGGCTTCCCGATGGTGAAGGTATCAGGGCACTCGATGTTGCAACCGGGACCGGATTTACTGGATTCCGTTTAGCACAAAAATACAAACTGGTAGTTGGCTTAGATGTTACAAGCGAAATGCTGCAGGAAGCCAGAAATTTTTCCATTAAGAAAAAAATGGATAATATTGTTTTTGTTCTAGGGAGATCTGAAAAAATGCCCTTTCTGAATGACACATTTGACGTTGTCACTTGCCGAAGAGCAGCTCATCATTTTACTGACAGAGAAAGATTCGTAGGAGAGGTCAGGAGGGTTCTCAGGCAAGGAGGAACCTTTGGATTCGTTGATATGGTTTCCCCTGATAATGACATTAATGATTCGTTTAACAAACTTGAAAGATTAAGGGACCCAACGCATTTATCAGCTGGAACTAAAACTTTCTGGGAAAAAACTCTATCAAAAGCAGGTTTCATCATTAATTTCTCACAAACATTCCAGGAAAGAATTAGCTTTGAGAAATGGCTTAGTCCCGTGAGACCGGATGATGATGCTGGAAAAAAATGTCGCAATTATCTTGAGAAAAATGAACCTCTTAAAAAGATGCTTTCCTTTCAGGATGACTCAATTATTAAAACAAGACTTGTTATGACTTCAATATCCGCAGGTATAAAGGAAACCTGAATTTATGGCAGAGGCTTATTCCTTGAAAATTTTCACTGGCACGTCTGGGTGGAGCTATGAAAAGTGGAAGGGAGTTTTCTATCCTGATGGAATAAGACCAGATAAATACCTGGAATATTATTCGTCCCTTTACAATGCTGTTGAAATAGACTCAACTTTCTATAACATACCCGATGAGAAAACTATACTTAAATGGAAAAAATCAACACCGGATGGTTTTATATTTTGCCCGAAAATGTTCCAACATATTACGCATGAAATGAAACTTATGGGAACAGAAAAATTTGTTGATGTCTTTGCCGAAAGAATGGCGGCTCTTAGAGAAAAACTCGGAATGATACTTATTCAATTGCCACCTTCCCTGAAATTCAGGAATAAAGGGGTCATCATTGAATTTCTACAGGGTCTTCCGTCTGACTTCAAGTTTGCCATAGAATTCAGAGACATATCATGGTTTAACGATGATATCTATTCATTGCTTGAAAAATATAACATAACAGTTACCTGGTCCGATACACCGTTTGTTGCAAGACGGTATAAAATAACTGACAGGAATATCTATTTGAGACTCGTTGGCGATCGTAATATTAAAGAATCTGAATTCGGTAAAATTTCCGTTGATAAGGAGAAATCAGTTGATGACTGGACGTCGAAAATGAAGGAAATGGAAAACGAATTTGACCATGCTTTCGTCTTTGCGAATAATCACTATCAGGGGTTCGCGCCAGGAACAATAAATTTATTACGTAAAAAACTTGGTATGCAGGAAATCAGGTTCCCAGTTACCAGTATTAAAAAAGATCAAAAAACCCTTTTCTGATTCGCAATTTTACCTTTTTTCTCGTCAATGATAATCTTGGTTTAATTGAAATCAGCCTTAATCAAGGCAGAAATGAACGCCTCAATGCCATAGAAATGGGCGGAATTTTCAAGTTTGTCGAATAAATTTTTCAAATATGGGAAAATCAAAAATGCCGCGAAGATATGGATTCCAATCGCTGAATTTAGATCTGGAACCTGAAAGGATGGAGAGAAATTCCCGCACGAATATAGAAGGCAGAATATACCACATCGTGAATTGCTTGCCGGTAAGTTTTTGAAAACTCCCAACCGTGAGTATTCTGGCTGAATTCATTTCATGAGAAATATACCCTATAAATGGATTGGTGGAAGATGCATAATAAAGAGATCCTGGAACAGTTTCTTTTATCCTGCCATTTGGAGCCAGCAGGGCCTTTGTGATATACACACCATCAATGGTAGTAGATCCATATGGAAGCTTGACGAGTCTTGTCCACGAATCACCAATTGGGTTATTTTCCGGTGTTAATTCTGCTGTCGGCGGCGAATCCGATCTTATCTCAATTACGGATAAGAGAGTACGTTGATGAGTCTCTTCAAGAACAGATAAAAAGTCAATTGAAGTACCGAAGTATTCAAGCGCTGCATTATTGGATTCGGGGAGTCTCAGCAGTACTATTTCAGATACTCTCTCTGATTCGACATGGTTGAAAGATATCTCAATTCTGTAGGTTCCTTGATCGATCCAGAAAGCTGACATTACAGCTGAGTTGAGCTCGAGTAGCTCCTTGATCATTACGAGGAATCGCAGCGATTTAACAATCTTTCTTCTGATTCTCCAGGTTCCGTTTTTTTCAATTGCATCGAATCTTTGAAGGAATAACCTGAGGTCCCTTGGCATTTCAGCCCCGCTCTTAAAGAACAGATTTACTTCAGCGTTGTCTCCAATGAGATAAAGACCAACTTCTGAACTTATCGAGAACCTGTCAGATGCCTGCGATAATTCATCATCAGGAAGAATGGATAGCCTTATTTTCGTATCCAAGGTAGAGAGCTCTTCAAGCATGATTAGCAACCATTACTGAGACTTTATTTATAAATAATTTCCTTATCTATTCATAATTAAAGTGCATTTGCAGTTCTGTTCAATGATTATATCGCATTTATATTTTTCTATGTCTCTGAACTCAAACAGGTGTGTTACATTCCTTTAGGGTGATTCCAGTATTTCATAGAATTAAAAATTAGGTTTTATATTATACAGAAATGCGATCTCATAAATTGTAAACGTATGCATTATTAGGAGATCACAAAAAATAAATTGAAAAGACACTTCCAAGTCCTGTTGATCAGCAAATGGCATCCAATAACATAACAGAGCTTCAATCCACAGAAAATTCTATTTTTTATGCCATCAGATCCAGTAAGAAGAAGATCAGTGTTGTGGGAGAAAGATATACCGGCAAAACATATCTGGCAAATTCCCTGGGCAAGCTACCTGAATTTAAAGATTATAAGATAATCGATTGCCAGTACGAGACAGATGGAAAATTTCCAGTCGAATCCTTGAATGAAACCTTGAACCGGATTCTTGTAGCAGAAAAGATAATATTTTTCGTACAGGATTATTTTATGCCTAAAAAGAAGGTTCCAAACCATAAGGAGATTCCTGACTTTACTAAAATAAAGGAAGTTATTCAGGAGTCAACAATTATCAGGCACCTTGTATCAGAGAAAGAGGCGAGAACAATCGCAGATGTAAACCTGAGAGATCTGCTCGGCATATTCAAACCAGGATCTGCTGAAATGCATCGTATTTCTATGATAGTCGATGCCATTGTTGATGATTCAAAATTCGGCAAATCTTACTTTCCAGGTATAATAATGGAGGGCGTTGAATTTGTTAAGAAAGATCAAAAACTGAGAGATATACTATCAAATGAAATATACGATTCAACAAATAACAGCGAATTTCATCTTAGGCTTTTAGAAATGCAAGCAGAATTCAAAAGAAGAAGGGAAAGAACTGATTTCATGCTTGGCATTTTTGGAATAGAAGCATCCGCAATGCTAACGGCTGCAGACGGTATATTGGATTCGATTAAGTCAGCATTGTCTGGAATAGTAACTCCTATGGTTTCAACCTTACTTGGTTGCGGAGTAATTGGATTGATTGCCGTCAGCACAGGGCTGATGATCAAATCATCACACAAGGATAATAGTTTCATGTTAACTTTTACAAAGAGCAAGTTAGCTTGGAAAGAAATGACAGAAACTAAAAAGCATCTTATCGCGTATAGAATAGAAGCAGCAAATCAGCTTGAACCAATGACTTCATATGGAATCATCGACGAGGTTTTCTCAGGAGATGCTTATAGGAATGGCCTTTTGAGAGAATTTAAAAGCCTTGTAGAGAAAGATAGGATGCTTCTTCAGCAGAGACTTGAAGAGGCTACTTCAGAGATAATGAAGCACATTGAGCAGATCAAAGAAATGGTAGAATCACACGAAAAAAGGATCGTTTCAATCGAGGACGATATTAGATTTTTGAAAGAGGAACTCGACAGGATCAAGTCTTCTTATTGCCTCCCTTCAACGATTACAGAGGAAGCGAAGATAAGATCTGTATTTTACCCTACCCGGAAAGCTCAGATAGGACTAGATTTGGCATCAAAAGGAAAAAACCTAATCATAACAGGGATCTCTGGTTCAGGCAAGACATCAACTGCAGCATATATTGCAATGATACTACGGGATAAAGGAAACGTTAAGAGCATTTGCATTAATAACGACATATCCCTTAATTATGGAATGTCAATATTCATGGAAAATTCTGCTATCGTCATTGACGATGCATTTGGAGAGAATGATATTACCTTATCCCATACGAGTCAGCTTCAGAGGCTGCTTGATGTTATCTCAAGGAAGAACACGGTAATCCTTACCTCTCAAAGCCACATTCTGACAAATATCAGGTGGTTGTATCCAACCTTCTTTGATTATCTTACCAGTAACTTCAACATGATTGAAATAGATCCAGAAGAGCTGGACGATTCATACTGGAGAGGACTGTACGAGAATTACATGAACGTGTTTTCAACAGGATCCCCGGCTGAAATTGTTCAGACCGCCAGATCAATTGAGCCTATGGTCACCGCTGAGATAAGAATGCCTGTTTCTTACGAGTTTTTCTTCAGGAATTTTTTCAGAGCGCCGAAAATAGATAACACCGACGTTAAGAACTTGATCCAAAATTCCAAAAACCTAAGAAAGTCCATGGCGATGCGTTATATCTCATTGGAAAGAGAAGATCGGAATTTTGTAAAACTCGTATGCCTCTTCCCGAATATGAGTATGAACGATTTCAAAACCGCCTATAAAAGATTCTACGGGGAGGACGTTTCACGCGAGGATGTTGAAAGTCTCAGAACAAGGAATGAAATATTTCTTAAAGACAATAATAGTTTGAATATTGTTCACAGCGAGTGCTCAGAAGGTATTTGGGATAAGATTGCCGAGAATGTAGATGATGTCAAAGATTTATTAAAACCGGTGATGAAAATGTTTGAGTTCTTCGAAACAAGGTTACAGGCTATCTCATGTATCATACAAGTTATCAATAAATACTCCTCCCTTGGTTCAGAAAAAATAGTTTCTGATTTTATCATGCAATATATTGAAGGATCAAATGCTCACGAGAGACATTTGGCTGCTTATCTTATATCAGAGATACTCAACTCTATCTCAGAAGAAAGATTTCTTAATAGCGTTCTCTCCTCTCTTAAAACTGACGAAGGCTTGTTTGATGCGGCATTCCTTCTTAAATCTATGTCTCGGAATCGAAAGTGGGAAAAGCTGGCAGTTCATGAGACAGAGTCTTTGCTTTCGAATCCCGATATTTCTGAACAGTTTATGAATGTGCTAAAATCTCAGATTTACTATTCGAAAGACCTTATTGGAAGATTAGAAAGCGGTTTCACTGGTAAAAGTTTCGATAATCATGAACTGTTGCAATACATCGAAAAAAAACCTGATATTCTATATAGCAACAAAAATGAGAAAAA
>JAJZLW010000149.1 GCA_021850505.1 Thermoplasmata archaeon | reverse complement strand
GAACTCATGAATCTAGGGAGGGGCACTCCCGAAGTTACGCCCGTGGAGATTGGAACTCTACCAGCAATGGCAACTCCGATCACTGAAACGGGAAGCCCACTCCTTTAGGGGTGGGAGGATGTCACGTAAGTGGATACATCAATAGAGCAATCGAGGAAGTAGTAGCCATATCTTGAAGTAAATTATTTGAAATGCAGGGATTTTGTTATTTTAAAATCTATTATTTAAAGGGCTGTGCGCTTGACCCCTCAAATTTTTTTATTATGCCCACTAGATACATGGAACCTGTGACAAGTATGTGTTCATAATGCTTCTTGGCGTATTCTAATGCCTCGTAGGGATTGGGTATTACATGCTTTTCCCGGAAAATATTTCCAGAAATATCGGAAAGCATTTCGGGCTTTGCTGCCCTGTCAGGTTCGTCTGGAGTGGTAAAAATAATTTCGTCGCTGATCGGTCTAATTGCGTGCATGAATGAAAAAATATCCTTATCTGACATCATCCCGACAACTAGCACAGGTTTCTCTCTGAAAATTCTCTTATAACTGTATGTCAACATATTACCCGCAGGCGGGTTATGTGCGCTGTCTACCATAATGAAAGGAGATTTAGAAATGATCTCCATTCTTCCCGGCCATCTTGTGTTAGATACCCCTTTTTCTATCTTGGCTCTTCCGGGGTTAAGATCATCAGATTGCTCCAAGGCTAAAACCGCATTGCTGATGTTCTCGATCTGGAATCCGCCTAACAGATCAGTGTGGATGTAATAAGTGTCTTTGCTTGTAGTAAGATCAAACGAGGTACCATCTTCAGATTCCTCGAGATTTTTGACAGAGCACTCCTTAATTCTCAACAAAAGCTTGCTGTTCCTAACATCAGATATTCTCCTTATCTCTTTTATGACCGCTCCTTTCGCGTCTCCAAGGACAACAGGTTTTCCTCTCTTGATTATCCCTCCCTCTTCCCATGAAATCGCTTCAAGTGAACAGCCAAGTTTATCCGCATGCTCGTATCCGATAGTGGTAATAACGCTCACCTCAGGCGTTATTATGTTTGTCGAATCAAGTCTTCCTCCGAGACCAGCCTCAATGGAAGCAACACTATTCTTCATGCTCCTGAAATATGAAAAAGCAAGGAGTGTTGTAGTCTCAAAAAATGTTGGATTTCGTAAGTTGACCCTCAGCTTTTCTATTAAATCTCTGTTAGACGCAATGAATTTTTCTATATATGCATCCGGAATCAGTGTCCTTCCGGAGACAATTCTTTCATTGAAGTCAATGAGATGCGGTGATGTATAAAGTGCAGTTTCTGTTGTTTCCTGCATTGCATTATATATGAAAGCTGATGTGGAGCCCTTTCCATTGGAACCAGAAATATGAAAAGATCGGAAGGAATCTTGCGGATTATCAAGATACTTTGCGAAATCTCTTATGACTTCAAGATCTAATTTTATCCCTTCTCGCTTAAGATTGTAAAGGAAATCCAGATCAGAACATAGATTCTTCTCCATATGTCTCCTTGTTGTTCATTATAGAATTCCATGATAAATAGTCTCCCTTTAACGTTCACTGACCCTGCCCGAGAGAGTAACCTGGATTTCCGTCAAACGTGTAAAGTCCTTCAGTTTTCACAGCAGGTAATCCAGAATCCACAAGTCTAGATAGAAGACTAATGAGATCTTCATACTGAACCCTATTACCATTGATTCTTGACTGAAAACGACATCTCCAGTGATCAACACAGAATGTTTCTGGTATTCCGTCAGGATACACCTTTGTCCCTCTATTTGTTATCATTACGAGTTTCAGATCATCACCCGATATTTTTTCCAATCTTCTCCCGAGTTCATTAGGATCTCCCTCCCAGTCAATAAAGATATCTATCCCCACGAGCTCCTTTTTTGCCTTATTTTTACTTTTGAGAGTGATCTTTATGGGTTCTAATTTTGAAGGATAACCCACGGCTTTCAGCACTGTAGGTTTCATTCCTATTCTTTCAATTACTGCATCTGCAAATTCGCTGGTACCTACTTTTTCCATTGAAATGTCTTTATTGTAAATATCGTACGTGTGTATCCCATCCTCAATTGTTTTCAACCAGGCGTTATGAACTCTGGAAGCCACATCTCCCTGCCCTATGTGCACAAGCATCTGGACTGCTGCAAGTAACAACCCTGATGGGTTGGCCATATTCTGTCCGGCTCTCCTTGGTGCCGATCCATGAATAGCTTCAAACATTGCAACGCTATCCCCGATGTTTGAACTCCCTGCAATACCAACGGACCCGGCTATCTGAGCGGCAACGTCTGAAAGAATGTCACCATAGAGGTTGGGAAGCACAATGACATCAAAATCTTCCGGTCTGTCAGCAAGTTTGGCAGCACCAATGTCCACTATCCAATGCTCACTCTGTATGTCCGGATATTCTTTTGCCACTTCGTCGAATACTTTGTGAAATAGACCATCCGTCATTTTCATTATGTTGTCTTTAGTGAAACAGGTAACCTTATGCCTTCCGTACCTCCGAGCATATTCAAAACCGTATCTGATCAATCTTTCTGTTCCGGGCCTTGTAATAAGTTTCAGGCACTGAAATACATCCTCAGTCTGCCTGTGCTCAATGCCACCGTAAAGATCTTCTTCGTTTTCCCGAACAATCACTACATCCATTCCTGGATGTT
This sequence comes from Thermoplasmata archaeon, assembly GCA_021850505.1. Next base: position 652 of record JAJZLW010000149.1, on the reverse strand, counting down.
TTGTTTTGATGAATGGATCATATGACTGACACTGTCGAACATTGGCGTAAAGCCCAAGTGTCTTTCTGACCGTAACGTTCAGGCTTTTGTATCCACCTCCTTCTGGGGTTGTTATGGGTGCTTTCAGGAATACATGTGTTCGTCGAAGTGATTCCCATGCTGAGGGCTCTATACCAGAGGATATTCCCCTTTTGTAGACCTCTTCACCTACCTGTATTTCCTCTATCTTTAGGCGAGCTCCTGCAGCTTTGATTATTCTGAGAGTTGCTTTCATAATTTCTGGACCAATTCCATCGCCATTTGCAACTGTTATTGGCACGGAATTTTCCAGTTGAGTTCTATCAAATTGAGAACGATCTTCCGAATCCATCCTCTCGACATAGACTTAACGAATTTAAATCTAAGCTAGAGCACTTTTACAGCACAATGAATTGATTGATCCGAGGGATATTTGGAACCAAAACTATGACCTACGGAGTTGATTTAAACGCACTGGATAGCAATGCAGTTTAGTAAAGATTGGTATTCATGGTTATTCTACCAAGTTTGAAAATTTTCTCTTCGTGTTCTCGTGCTGTATCTTCGCTTCTCCGTTATTTGTATATTTATTCCATAAATCATTTTCTACGTTTCTTGCACCATTCCTTGCTCA
>JAJZLW010000140.1 GCA_021850505.1 Thermoplasmata archaeon | reverse complement strand
GGAAACCAACACAGTGATGTTGGATGCATGTTGCGATCCTGGAGAAGGATAAATGCCACCCGAAAAAGTGCAACCATGAATGCCAGTATTACTGTCCTCCCGTAAGAAGCGGAATACCGACAATTGAATTTCCTGATCCGAATGGTCAACCAGTCATCACCGAATCATTATGCATAGGCTGTGGGATATGTCCTAAGAGATGCCCGTTCGGTGCAATTAAAATAATTGGGCTGCCCGATGAACTGGAGAAGGATCTGTTCCATCAATATGGTGAAAACTCATTCAGGATTTACAGTTTTCCGACCATAAGCAGGGGTAAGGTTACAAGCATTCTAGGTCAGAATGGCACTGGAAAGACGACAACCCTGAATATACTTAGTGGAATAACCGTGCCTAATTTTGGCGATTATTCCAAACCCGGAAGCAAGGATCTTGTTCTTGAAAAATTCTCAAACAATATCATGGGGAAATATTTCAAGGATCTGTACAACGGCAAAAACCGGGTCGTACTTAAAAACCAGTATGTAGATCAGATACCACGGGTCGTTAAAGGTTCTGTAATAGATATATTGAAAAATGCAGATGAGACTGGAAACGTTGACGGGATAGTTTCCGAAATAATGCTTGAAAAATCACTTACAAAAGATATTAAGGAATGTTCTGGCGGAGAACTGCAGAAGATAGCCATTGCTGTAACACTGCTAAAAAATGCTGACACATATCTGTTTGACGAGATGTCCTCCTATCTCGACGTTGGTGAAAGGCTGAGAGTATCCAGAATGATCTCTGAACTTGCCGTTTCCAAAAACGTGATGATAGTTGAGCATGATCTGGCAATGATGGACTGGATTGCCGATAACGTTCACATTGTTTATGGTACCCCCGGGGCATATGGTGTCATCACTGAAGTGAGGACATCAAGCAGGGCGATCAATTCCTTTCTTTCAGGATACCTCAAGGAGGAGAATATCAGGATAAGGCCTGATGAGATTGTGTTTGAGTCCAGGACCAGTCACAGATATGAAAGCGGTTCTGAAATAACAAGATGGACTGAGCTTGAAAAGGAACTTGGATCCTTCAGGTTGCATGTCAAACCGGGCAGCATAAATTCGGGACAGATAGTAGGTTGTCTGGGAAGAAATTCTCTCGGAAAGACAACATTTGCGAAGATCCTTGCGGGTGAAATCAGCCCTGATTCAGGTTCAATTGACAAGAATATTACCATTGCATATAAGCCGCAATACATATCAACCACCTTTGATGGATCGGTATCAGATCTTCTTGCAGTGACCTTAAGGGACAGTATCACAGACAGCTTTGTGAAGGGAGAGATATTCAGGCCGCTCGGGGTGGATGAATTAATGCAGCTTAGCGTTGCGGACCTTTCTGGGGGCGAACTTCAGAGGCTCTCAGTTGCAATGAATCTCGCACGCGATGCAGATCTATACCTACTGGATGAACCATCTGCGCATCTGGATTCATCATACAGGATAGAGGCGGCAAGGACAATCAAGAAAGTTATGGAAAGAAACCGCAAGAGTGCTATAATAATCGACCATGACATATATTTCATAGATCTCGTATCCGACAGGCTTATTGTTTTTGACGGCTTACCCGGTGTTGAGGGAAACTCATACGGGCCAATGTCCATGAAGGAAGGAATGAACAGATTCCTTAAAACTGTGAATATAACATTCAGAAGGGACAATGCGACAAACAGGCCAAGGATCAACAAGGTTGGAAGCGCTCTGGACAAGGAGCAGAAGACATCAGGTAATTATTATTATGAAAACTGACGGGAGGATCCATGGCGGAAAATGGCGAGTTTGAAATTATAGCCAGGGATGGCCTGTCGAGAATCGGAAGATTCACCACACCGCATGGAATTATCGAGACACCAACGGTGATGCCAGTCATCAACCCGAATCTCATTGCAATAAAACCGGGTGACATGAAAAGACTCGGTGTTAGCAGCGTCATAACAAACAGCTACATAATCCGGCGGAACCACTCATTAAAGGAGAAGGCGGAGAAAAATGGCGTTCATGCCCTAATAGGATTCGATGGTCCGGTTATGACAGACTCAGGGACATTCCAGAGTTATGTATATGGAGACATTGAGTACGGAAACTCCGATATGGTCGACTTCCAGAAGAAAATCGGAAGCGATATAATCACCCTTCTGGACATATTTTCCACACCGCAGGATAGTTTTGAAAAGGCACTGGAGGGTGTAAAGGAAACCTACAGGAGATCCCTTGAGGTTACAGAGGACGGCAGCATCTATGCAGGCACGATCCAGGGATCCATCTATCCGGAACTCAGGAAAAAATCTGCCAGGCTGATGAGCAAAAGCATTGCCGGATATCTGCCTATCGGTGGCGTTGTCCCCCTGCTTGAATCCTATTCTTACAGGAATCTAGCGGAGATAATTTACAGTTCCAAAACAAATTCAGATTTTTCCAAGCCGGTGCATCTTTTCGGTGGCGGGCATCCCATGTTTCTCGCACTCGCCGTCTATCTAGGGGTTGATATGTTTGATTCGGCTTCCTATGTGAAATATGCGAGGGACGGCAGACTGCTTTTCCCTGACAGGACTGTTTCCATTGAAGATCTGAATGAAATACCTCCATGGAGCCCCCTTCATGATAAATATACCGTTAATGAGATCAAATCTCTTGATCCTGATACCAGGATGATTGCATTTTCAGAGCATAATCTCAGTGCAATCTTTAATGAAATATCTGAGATAAGACAGAGGATCTCGGATCAGTCACTGAGGCGGTACGTCCAGCAGAAAGTCCGGGCTCATCCAGCTCTTTATGACGCTTTCCTTCTTATTTCACGAAAGAAATTTCATGACAGGTATGAACCGCTTTCCAAGAAATCCCCATATTATTTCACCGGTGAAGAGGACACGAGGACTGCTATATTCAGGAAGCTCAGGACGTTCTGCATGCAGTCAATCCGGAACGACAGAAAGGATGTTATTCTCGTTGAGGGCAGCGATTCACTCTTTAACCATGGCGACAATGCAGATCTCATCAGTATATACGAAAAATACAACGTGATGATTGTCAGGGATTGGAATGGTATACCCGTTCCAATGGAGATGTGGGAAACGTATCCGGTCCAGCAGAGTATTTCCGTCCAGAAAAAAGGGAAATCATCAATAAATGCAATTCAGGAAAAGATCGGGCGCAAAGTATTGTTTTCTGGAAGTGACGATCTGCATGGAAAACTTGTTCCTTCAGCCAGCAAGAGGTATTTTGATATAGAAAAGATCAGGATGATTTCCAGGTACCAGTTTCCAGGGGTTAACTCAGAATTGCTATTTCCAGATTCAGCAAGCATCA
>JAJZLW010000041.1 GCA_021850505.1 Thermoplasmata archaeon | reverse complement strand
TGGAAAGATATTGACTATTAAATAAGAGTAAAGAGTGTTTTTCTTGCGGTAAAACCGCTGCCTAAAAGAAAAATTTATAGTTAAATTCAAACTTGAAGTATATGTTTGACTCGCTTTTTGATCCAAAAACAGTGGCCATAATAGGTGCATCACAAGATCCGGCAAAAATTGGAAACGCAATTTTAGTCAACATGATCGGGTCAGGTTACAAAGGCCAGATAATACCCGTAAATCCATCTTCTAAGGAAATACTCGGGATTCCAACAATACCGTCAATTGATTCAGTGATGGTACCACCAGACCTGGTTGTAATCGCGCTTCCAGCGTCAAAGGCAATAGACAGTCTCAAAAGCTGCATAAAAGTAGGAGCTAAGTTCGTAATATTAATCGCAGGTGGATTTTCTGAAACCGGGAAGGAAGGAAAACAGAAAGAGGATGAGATCCGTCATATCCTGAAAACCACAAAGACAAGACTTATTGGGCCAAACACTCTTGGGGTTTATTTCCCTTACTCCGGTGTAAACACGGCCCTCACTTCAAAGGGAAGGATGAATTTCCCTGTCCCGGGTGATATCGGTTTCATCTCTCAGAGTGGTGCTCTTGGTCTTCTCACAATGGATGGAATCTCTGAATACGGGGTTGGAATATCCGCATTTCTCAACCTTGGCAACAGGGCTGACCTTAACGAGATAGACCTGCTTGATTACCTCGTTGGTTACAGGAACACGTCAAGTATCTGCATCTATCTGGAGAGTGTACCAAAAGGCAAGGAGTTTTTTGACATGGTTAAGACAACCTCTCCAAAGAAACCAATCGTAATTCTGAAATCAGGCAGGACACCCGCATCTGCCAAAGCCGCTTCCCTTCATACCGGTGCAATGGCAACTGATGATAATATCATTAACGGCCTGATTTCGCAGTCAGGTGCGATAAGGGCATATGATGAAACTGAGCTGATAGACTATGGCAGGGTTTTGGCCTATTCGAAGAAGATGAGGGGCGATAACATTGCGATAATAACAACTGCAGGCGGCGTTGGAGTTGTCACATCCGACTACGTATCATCGAGGAGGAACGGCATAGGGTTGCAGCTTGCCAAATTCACAGAACGCACAAAATCAGAAATCAGGGAAACAATCGTTCCATTTGGATCCTCCGAAAACCCGATAGATATGACCGCCGATGCAAGTGTCGAAGAATTCGGTAAACTTATTGACATTCTGGATCGAGCGCATGAGATTGACGCCATTATCGCATATCCTCTCCCGCAGACTCCAAAGATGGGTCCAGAAATAGTTGATGTTATCTCTGAGAAAATTAAAACTGGAAAGAAACCGATTATAGTTGGTGTGCTTGGCTCCAAAACCTCAAAGGATCTTCTCATCGCTTTTGAGCAGAGGAGAATACCTTCATACCCCAGTATACAGAGAACCGTCAAGGCATGCCTTGCACTCAGGAAATACAGTAAATACATGCTGAGGAGGTTTCCAGATGAACAATAAGAGGCTGGAAGATCTGATCCGTTCTTCCCTGTACGATGAATATCACCTCAAGGAGCTTCTCAAAGAAAATAATTTCAATGTACCAGATCACATTCTCCTGGATCAGGATATTCGGGCAAAACCGGAGAACATAAAATATCCTGCAGCTCTGAAAGTTGTTGATATAAACCTGCTCCATAAGAGCGAGAAGGGCGGGGTTAAACTCTGGATACAGAACTGGGATGAGGCAGTGGAGGAAATCAAAAGGATGAAGAGCAAATTCCCGAAGAGTTCACTCATGCTGGAAGAGATGTCCCTGAAAGGAGTGGAGACAATAGTTGGCGTCGTTGAGGATAGTCAGTTCGGACATTTTTTGATGTTCGGAACTGGCGGAATATATGCAGAATTATTTGGTGATGTATCTTTCAGATCAGTCCCGCTTGACAAGAACGATGCCGAGGAAATGATCGAGGAAACAGCTCTTTCCAACTTCATTGATGGTGGTTTCAGGAACATAAAAGTTGATCATGAATGTGTTGTCAGTTTCCTGCTTAATTTATCTCAGTTCGTGGATCAGAATAAAGAATTAATTTCTCAACTCGATCTCAACCCTGTTATGTTCAACGGCTCAAATAGCACCGTTCTGGATGCAAAGCTGATACCACGTAAAACCGGCGGCAGATAAGTCCCATGGGTTAAGTTCACTGGTTGCTCAACAACACAAGTCCCTTATTTATAAGATTTCCATTGTAGCCCAACCCGCCAAGACCTGATACGATCCCTCTGCTGGCACCCTTAACCTGTCTTCCACCCGCTTCACCGCGAAGCTGCTGGACAGCCTCAACGAAGAGCGAATACCCGCCTGCCGTGCCAGCCTGGCCTCCGGAAAGCTGTCCTCCACCGGTGTTAACAGGCAGGCCCCCGTTGAATGATATGTCATTATTCTCAACAAACTTGCCCCCCTTACCTTTTTCGGCAAATCCCATTGACTCAAGCTGCATGAGCGCAATTACGGTGAAATCATCATAAAGTTGCAGGAAGTCAACATCCTTTCGTGAAATTTTGCCCATCTCCAATAATTTCTCCATGGAACTATGCATACCCATATCTGTAATATCTCTGAGCTCATCAGCCGCAGCGTAATTTAATGAGGTTTCAAAACCCTCCATGAATACAGGTTTGTCAGTCAGTTTAGAAGCGGCTGAAGGGCTGCTCACCATCATTGCGTATGCAGCGTTTATGGGGATTACAGCATCTAGCATCCTGACGGGTTCAGCTATCATGGGGGAATTAAGATACTCATCCATTGTGAGTGGTTTCTGAAGATATGCATTTGGATTCTGGCATGCATTCTTTCTCTGTGCAACAGCAACAGTGCCGAGCTGTTCAGCAGTTGTCCCATAAGTTTCCATATGCTTCCGCATGATCAGCGCAGCCTCGCTTAACGGCCCTATCATTCCTAATGGCATTTCATAATTAAGTTCGTACCTCCAGGTTCTATCCGGTCTGAATGAATTCGGTGAATTGAATGGCGTCATGGAAGAATCCGAACCAATTATAATCACATGATCAACGAATCCAGAATTCAGTGCAATCTGAGCCTGGATCATTGAGAAGAGGGCAGAAGCCCCTCCATGATCGCTTGCGTAGGTTAATTTTGGTGAAAGGCCAAGGTTGCTTATAACCTCTGATGTCCAGATGAGGGCATGGGGCCACATAGGCCTATTCAATACAAGGGCGTATCTCGTTGAATCAAGTTCCTTCTTTGTCATCCGTATATTTTTCAGCAGACTATTAAGCGCGATCGCCTGATACTGTTCGTTTGTGAATACGTCTTCATTCTTGTCCTTTCTTGCTCTCGATGGTTTGACGATAGAATAACCAGTTATTGCCG
>JAJZLW010000148.1 GCA_021850505.1 Thermoplasmata archaeon | reverse complement strand
ATTAATTTAATGAAAACTGTTTTATGGATATTTGACCTGATTGGTTAATGCTTAACTCACAGTCCGATCATATAGTAGTCATTGGCGGTGGCAGTACAGGCACCAGTATAACCTATAATCTTGCTGTTTCTGGAAAAAAGGTCACGATGATTGATCGCGGTCATATTGCATCCGGGAATACAGGAAAGTCAAGTGCTCTGATCAGAACACATTACAGTAATCCATTAATTGCAGCTATGTCAATCTACTCGCAGGAAATAATAAGTAATTTTCAATCAATAGGGTACTCTGGTTTCACAAAGACCGGGATGATCTTTCCATTTGGAGAAAAATACTACGATATTGCATCTGAAAACGTAAAGATGCTTCAGGAGCTAGGCGCCAATGAGTCTGTCATTGAACCGGAAAAAATAAGGTATTATTTTCCGGACACGAACATAGACGATTTCAGTTATGTTGCATTTGAACCTGACAGCGGCTATGCTGATCCCGTTTCAACGGCCAATTCATTTGCTTCGAAAGCTAAAGAATTAGGGGCGGAAATACTGACAGGCAAACCGGTTGAAAGTGTTGGCTGCGACAGGAACGGACCATTTCTCAGATTCACTGATAATAGTGTCATGAAAGCAACAAAGATAGTGCTTGCAACAAACGTCTGGACCAACGACCTGCTGGAGAGATCAGGAGTATCAAGTAATAAGAGACTGCCAATCTCTGCTTCCCTGCATTCTGTCATATACCTGAAAAGGCCTGATGTTTACAGAGGAATAAAACCAACACTGTGGGATCCACCGAATCTATCCTATTACAAGATGGAGGGTGAAACAGTGACAGCATTGGGCAGCCTGGACCCTGAAATAGATGCAAAACCTATTGACATTCATTCAGTGATTCCGGATAGCGCAAAGGATGAATATGTAGAAGATTATGTTGGAAAAATAATGAAAAGGCTTCCTGGTATGAAGGATGCTGTGCCATACGCTACAGTGACAGGGCTTTACGATATGACTCCGGATGGACAGGCAATCATCGACGATCTTTCATCGATTGGGCTGGACAATGTGTACGTATGTGCCGGCTTGAGCGGACACGGGTTCAAGTTATCGCCTGCTTATGGCAGAATTGTCTCCGATATGGTCAACGACATAAACCCTGATTCAGCAAAATTTAACTGGAAAGCGTTCTCCGCAGACCGTTTTAAAACAGGTAAACTGATCAAATCCAGGTATGATGAGATTGGAACTATATATTGATATTTTTTAAAAAATGCATTTCACTTCAACCTTTGTGGAATGGAAGTATGGCGATATTATTCCACCTAAAATATAAAGATTTATTCAGAATGAAACTTTTACCTTTAACATGGCTAAAACTGGCAATAAAGGTAAGAAGCAGTCTTCGAGTAAAAAGAGTGATATCGGGTTCAGCATAGAAAACATGGATAGAAAGGTCGATCCGCTTGTTGATTTCTATTCCTATGCAAATGGTTCCTGGATCAGGAAAAATGAAGTTCCAGACGACAAGGTTTCCCTTGGGTCTTTTGTACAGTTGCTTGAAAAGAACCAGTTCGCCCTCAAAGACATCCTGGAGAGATGCTCGGAGGACAGCGAAAAGAGAAAAAGGTTCGAAAAAATGTGCGGTGACTTCTATTATTCCTTCATGGATGCTGAAAGGATAGAAAAAAGTGGAATCAAACCTCTCCTGCCATATCTGAAGAAAGTGTCATCAGTGAAAACACGTGAGGACATATCCGGCCTTATCGCTTATTTTGATCTACTCGGTATTCCTACTTTCATCGGAAGTGCAATGGGGTTTGTTCCAAGGAAGTCCATGCCTGATAAAAAAGACAGCTCGGTTTACGCATTATATCTGAATCAGGGGGGATTATCTCTTCCCGACAGGGATTATTATCTTTCGCCTTCCTTTTCAGAGATAGTGAAAAAATACAAGGATCATATGACCAGAATGTTTATTCTCTTCGGGGATGATAAAAAAAGTGCGGAGGAGTCAGCGGAAGCGGTGCTCGCTATTGAAAAAGACCTCGCCGAAAAAAGCCGCAGCAGGGCCGACCTCAGAGATCAGGAGAAAAATTACAATAAGATGAGCTTAAAGGACATAAGCAAAAAATACAAGGGGTTGGATTTTGACAGGTATATTTATGAGGTTGATCTGCCACCTGTGAAATACGCAATAGTTGGACAACCTGAATTCTTGACCGAAGTTTCCAGTATTCTCACAAAAGCTGATCTTAATGATCTGAAGGCTTATTTCAGATGGAAAGTGATTAACTATTTTGCTCCATATCTTAATGAAAAGGTAGAGAAGGAAAACTTTGACTTCTTCAAGAAGGAACTGCTTGGTCAGAAGCGCCAGGAACCAAGGTGGAAGAGAGCCATTGTTCTTATAGATTCTCTAATCGGCGAAGCTCTTGGTTCTCTGTTCATAGATGAATATTTTTCCGATGAAACCAGAAGAAGGATGAACGAAATGCTTGAAGATATAAAGGGGGTTTTCAGGGAGAGACTTGAAAAGAATACCTGGATGACTGATAAGACGAAGAAAAGAGCACTTGCAAAATTCTCGAAATTCCGGGCAAAAATAGGCCATCCTGCCAGATTTAAGGAATACAAGGGGTTGAGGATTAAACGGGACGATCTAATTGGAAACATAACTAGAAGCACGATGCTTGAAATCAGAAGGCAGATTGACAGGGTTGGCGAGCCTGTGGACAGAGAGGAATGGATGATGACTCCTCCAACTGTCAATGCATATTTCAACCCCAGCGGAAATGAAATCGTTTTCCCTGCAGGCATCATTCAACCGCCTTTCTTTGATCCTACTATGGACGATGCCGTTAACTATGGGGGAATCGGTGGCGTCATTGCACACGAGATTACGCATGGATTTGACGATCAGGGAAGACAGTTTGACGAAGATGGTAACTTAAAAAACTGGTGGACCAGAACTGATCTCAAGCACTTCAAGGAGGCAGCGGACAAGGTAGTAAAGCTTTACGGGAGCCTGGAGCCAATAAAGGGTTTTAAGGTGAATGGTAAGCTTACACTCGGAGAGAATATAGCCGACCTTGGTGCTGTAAGACTGGCATTTGAGGCACTCAAGCGACATCTGAAAAAACATCCGGAACTGAATAAGAAGATAGATGGCCTTACCCCTGAACAGAGGTTCTTCATATCATGGGCAAACGTATGGAGGGGAAATATAAGGGAAGGTGAAACCAAGAGACGCGTTCTGGTTGATCCACATTCTCCTGCAAAGTTCCGGGGTTCTGTCCCGGTGATTAACCACCCAGATTTTGAAGTTACTTTCGGTGGAAAGAGATCCAGCATGGAAAAGATCGGCGTGTGGTGAAACCTGGAAATCCGGGATATCAGGAATAAATTATAACCTTATCAACTATTTCAAATTGGTATTAAAAAATAATTACCAATATTTAGATACCCTGAATAACTTCTATCTCAGTGAAGCATTATCATAGTTGTCATACATGCGGTGGATCGGGTATTGTCCACGACTCCCGTGGACTTGGGGAAATCTGCTCTGCATGCGGCGGGAAGGGGTTTGTCCTGTATGTAAAGGATAAATCAGATCAAAAAAGCCCATTCCTTAGGGTTGTTGTTATTGCGGCAATCGTCTTGGTCTTATTCTATTCCTTTTTCATCATTTATGTTACACTAGAAAAAGTCAGCTTTACCGCATCTGTCATAATTCTATTTATTGGTCATGCGGTTCTGGCAGTATCTCTTATCATGTATCTTTTATTCAAGGCAATGGGTGAAAAATAATTTATCATAAGCATCTAATTGACGAGGAAATCGGATGTTTGTGATCGCAGGAATCTAATTCAGCGAAATTTTTGGCCCATTTAAAGTTGCAGACAGAAAACAGGAGTGATAATCTTTATTGGTGTTTTTCATTACGGCACTATCGGTCTTGTATAACGAGGCTGCCTGTAAACACAGATCAGTGTAATGGAGGTAATAAATACTGGAAAATGAACGCAGAACTATAGGACTGGGTGCGATTTTTCAATATTTTGGATCTGCCTCCACGCTTATCGGAGGGGTCATATTTTACATATACATAGTAAAATACTTCACGCCGACTCTCTTTGCAACAGTTGGTATACTGCAGGCGGTTCTTGGTCTTGTTACAACCGTGTTCACGTTCGGGATGAGCCAGACTGTTCAGCATTTTATAGCCCATCACGTGGCAAGAGGCGAGAAAGATTTGGTTAGATCCCTTATCTCAAGAACTTTTTTTCTTGTATTTATTCTAGGAATAGGCTCATTTCTGACAATCTATTTCCTTTCGCCTGTGCTTTTGAAGTTTTTCCTGCATGCAACTGGCACAAGCCAGATCATCTCGGAAAATAAAGCTGTTGTTTTTCTCGCATTCGCATCCTCAGGCTATATAGCATCGTCGATTGTAAACAGCATGATACTTGGTTTCCAGAGGTTCAGGGCCAATGGTGTTCTTGTAATCCTTAATGCAATTATATCCTACGGTCTTGCAGCATATCTTGTTATGATATACGGAGATCCACAGGCTGTAACTGCGGGCTGGGCAGTTGCGTATTACACCATGCTTATTCTCAATCTAATAGTTCTTGCAAGAACTGTGAGGAAACATGGTACGACAGTTGGAAGGAGCATGGATTTCCGACCAGTTTTCAAATATACGATACCGATCCTGCTATCAGCTGTTGTATCATTCAGCTCAGTCTATGCAGATAGACTGATCGTTGCCGGACTTATTAACCAGGAAATATTTGCAGTTTACAGTTTTGCGTTATTGATAACATCCAGCGTAGCCTTTTTTGTTTCACCTATAAACAACATACTTCTGCCCAAGTTTTCAGAATATTTCTCAATAAATGAAGGTGATAGCATTAAAAGGGGCATAAGGCTCACAACGAATGTTGTAACTTTTATATACACGCCAATTGCACTGTGGATTGCAGTTCTCGGTGCACCGATAATACTTGTTCTTGGTGATGCAAGTTATATCGGGGGTGCCCTGCCACTGGCAATAATACTTATCGTATCTGCTATATTTATATCTCAGGGGGTACTTGCTCAGGGTTTGCAGGGCATCCGGGTTACTTCAATTTTCCTCCTCTCGAGCGGACTGTCCCTCCTTGCAAACCTGATACTTTCATTCCTGCTCATTCCAAGGTATGCACTGATAGGTGCATCAATAGGATATTCCTCGGTTACTGTGATAAATTTCATGGTGATATATTATTTCGCGAGTAAGTTCAGGATTGTGTCGTTTGACATAAGAACTATGTCCAAGATATGGGCTTCGTCTATCGCAGTATTTGTCTCAATTTTCCTTTTCAACAGGTTTGCCCTGCCTCTTCAACCGTTCAGCAGTTTACTTTCCGGCATACCTGAATTGCTGGTTTATGGATTCTACCTTGTTATCTATATATTGCTGGGTCTCCTGGTATACGCTCTTGCCATCAGAATAACAAAGGCTATGAATGGAGAATCACTCGATTTCTTTTACACCTTCGTTCCAGATAGCCTCAAGTTTACAAGGAGGATTGTTTTCTTCTTATTTGTGGGAGAAGACAGGTTCAGTATGCCATCACACATGGCCGGAAAACGCTGATCACGGAGACTGCCTGTAATCACCGATCTGCTTGAATATCTCCTCGTATGCGTCCTCGCTTTCGGTCACCGGAGCATTGTCAGAAACAACCTTGCTGATGATATCCCTTTTAAAGCGCCACTGGTTGATTCTCCATGTCTTGCCCTTCACTATGCTTATCTCCTCCTTATACGGCTCAAGAAATCCATACTCTTCAAGGTTGTAAAAAACATCCCTCTCCGCACTGGACAGGACATTATCAAGAACGTAGTCTTCGTAGCCGAAGAATGAAAGGACAAAATCGCAGAGCTCTTCCACGTCACTCTGCGGCATACCCTTGCTTCCATAAGCTTTATCGAGGGCTCTGATGAACAGTTCCCTCGTCAAAACGGGCATAGACAATCAAGCGCACTATATTTTCATTGATAATAAGTTTTTTCTTGTAAAACCCTGTGTTTGATAACTGTGGAATATCTTTCAATATAATACAGTGTTTAAGGGAAAAGTTGTTAAAAGATTTTTTCGAAAAAAATTATAAATGGATTGTAATAAAGATTGGATGGGCAAGAAAATAGTAATCGCCGGAGGGACCGGCTTTATTGGTTCACACTTGATAAAACAGTTGAAAATGGGCGATTATGAAATATATGTCCTGACAAGGAAGGCCGTTTCAGATGAAAATTCCGGCATTAAATATGTAACTTGGAATCCCGGATCCGATCCGGATGAAAATCTTCTTTCCGTTATTTCAGGTTCATATGCAGTTATAAATCTTGCCGGTGCAAGCATCAGCAAGCGCTGGTCAGCATCTTATAAAAATGAGATTTTCGAGAGCCGGATCAACAGCACATTCACAATCGTTTCTGCGATAAATGCCGCCAAAGAACCTCCGCTTTCTGTTGTGAATGCGTCTGCAATAGGATATTATGGCGATCGAGGCTCAGAGACTCTTTCCGAAGAGAGCCAGCCAGGGAACGATTTTTTAAGCAGGCTCGCTGTAGGCTGGGAAGAAGAGTCGAAGAAACTCAACAACTATATTACAAGGCTCATAACTATCAGGTTCGGTGTTGTCCTGGGATCAGATGGCGGTGCATTCCCTGAGTTATACTCCCTTGCTATGAAAGGAAGGGGGGCAAGTTATGGAAATCTCGATAACTGGCTCTCCTGGATACATATTGATGATCTCTGTGATGCAATAATTTTTCTGATCGAGAAGACAGATTATTTTGGCGTCTTCAACGGGGTTTCTCCGAATCCGGTTAAGAAAGATGAATTGCAGAATATCCTCGCAGAAGCAACAGGAAAACCTCTGAAGCTTAAAGCGCCAAAGTTTGCCATAAAACTTGTTGGTGGTGAGGGTGCGGTTGATGCACTATTCAGCAGCCAGTTTGTGGTTCCACAGAAACTGATAGAGGCGGGTTTCAAATTTCGCCATGAAGATATCAAAGAGACAGTCAATTCACTTGTTTCTCAAATGAAAAAATAGGATATATTAATCAGAGTAATGGAAAATTCTGCCCAGGGATTTAAATACATTTTTAAATAGTGCATGAATCGCCGATCGTGGTTAACGTTGCAATATTGCTTGCTGCAATGGGCATAACTGTCCTGGAAATGTCAGAGGCCACCGCAGTAGGAATGGCACTATATGCCGAATCAAGGAAAGCGGCAATATACCTATCTGTTACACTCGGTGTCCTGACGATTTTTATACCGACAGCCTTTATCGGGAAATACATTACTCTTCTTCCTATATTGTATGTCAGACTGATCTCTGCAGTTCTGTTGCTCTATTTCGGAATCCGTCTTATAAGAAGTTCGCGTAGATCCGTAAAGTTCACTCTTGGCATAAAGAGTCCGCACAAGGAAGAAAAAAATGAAACACAGGAACTCCTCTATACTGCTTATTCTGTCGGTTTGGTTGAGGCATTCGAGGCTGCAATTGTACTGGTGGCGCTTTATCCTAACGGTTACTTTTCAACTATAACCGGTCTTCTTTTGGGTGTCATCATTGTTGTAATTGCGGCTGTAATTCTGCAGTCGCAGATAAGGAAGGTGAAGCAGGCAAGCATGAAGATCGCTGTTTCGGCGTTATTGCTGACGTTTTCGTCATTCTGGTTCATCGAGGCTTTTCGGAATATAAATGATCTTTTCCTTATACCTCTCTTTATCCTGTTCTTCGCAATCGTATATCTGATAGCACACTGGAATCTCACAATTGGTCCAAAGAGATCGACTGCCGATAAGGAATGAACAATCGATCCAATAATTTAATATTAAAGTTTATCCTTTTACACGAATGAAGAGAGAGCATGCAGCAGGCGTATTGATCTTTATCGGTACCTTTGTTTTTCTGGTCGCAATGATTGTAGCAGAGGCAAAGTATCCAAACTATTCGATTGCCAACAATTATATCAGCGACCTTGGCGTCGGATCCACTGCTTATATCTTCAACAGCACCATCATCTTATTCGGCGTTTTGCTGATAATTGGTGCAGTTCTGATAGCGTCTAACCAGAGGAGGTCGGTTTTCCCGTACCTGCTCATAATAGCTGCGATCGGCGCCATAATGGTTGGTACTTTTCCAGAAAATACGGGTTCACTGCATTCGGTGGGGGCCTACATTACATTCCTTTTTGCTGCAATAGCGGCAATTGTTGGCGTATCATGGATCAAATCCCCATTCCGCTTCGTGTCCCTGGCGATTGGCCTGTTCATTGCAGCTGCTATTTTTCTGTACATAGAGAAAATGTACCTTGGCATAGGCACAGGGGGCATGGAGAGAATGATAGTCGATCCTGCTCTTTTCTGGGGGCTGGGACTGTCCTCATATCTCATGGGCATGCCTGATACAAAAAAATAAAAATTATATCTTTTCAAATTTGTTCCATCTGGAATGCCTTAAAGTCACATTTTCCTGTATCGCACATAGACAATTGCGGAACCTAATATCAGTCCTCCTATGGCAGCAGCTACTATAAGCAGATATGAAACAGCAGATATTGAAGAACTTTTAACAAACATAACCTGGATTGTCGCATTGCTGTTATTAATTTTAAATGTTCCCGATGGTACTTTCTCATAACCGTTTATGCTTGCGATGGAATATGAATAATTGCCATCCGGTATGTTGATGATTGTAAGATTCGCAGTTGTAACATTGAACCCCTGGTCACCGATATAGACAGTCCACTTACTTCCTGCACTAAGGCCCGATTCCATGAATGTTACCGAAAAGGTGGTCTGTGAGGTTTCATGGACATAGATTATCGTGACTATTTCGGGTGATGGCGAAACGGAAAAACTGAAGAGCCCTGTTGTGTAATATCCTGTAACAGCCTGTGGAAGAACAGTATAAATGGCACCTGCCTCCAGGAACAAGGATGTACTGGAAGAATCGAGTATGAAACCTTCCTCTGCCTGAAGGACGGTGAAACCCCAGATAGCTCCAGCCGGGAGTCCACTTTCGCTGAAAGTAACGTTTATGAATAAGGTATAAAGAAGTGTCAGGTTCAGAACTGGCCCGTCAACATAGAATACAGAACTTGCCTCAGCAATTGGGCCAACATACAATGTTGGAAGGAACTCCTCTGCTGAATTGTATAAATAGAAACCTTCAAGCTGGTAGGTACCATTAGGCAGGTATATTGTGTCGGATGAACCGTACCTGAGTTTGAAGATTGCGTTATTTATGTCGAAATATGTCGTAATACCAGACGGAAGCCCTGATGCGGAGACATTAGCCTCCTCACTGTATATAGTCAGCGGGTAGTAGTCATAACCATCGTTAATGCTCCCATTTAACTGGTTCTGTCCTGGAAAGGCAAGGCCCAGGCCACTGCCATTGTATGGTTCCGCTCCATTTGAGAAATAATTATAGTAAAAGTTGCCGCCCACATAACTTCCGTTGATTATGCTTCCGCTGAGGATTTGTCCGTCAAAAGTAACAGCATAATTTGCAGGTTTCTTTGATATGTTGAAATTATCATGGTACGTGACATTTGCATCGTTGTAGATGTTTGCGTACGGACCATCCAGGCTTACAAGCGTAATTGCAGTATCAAATATATTGTTGAATACTGTGTTGCCTGAACTCTCGATTATGAGCCCAATGGGCGCTGATCCATAGTAAGATCCAGCTCCTGTCAGACTGCATGTGGTGAAGACATTTCCCCAGACATAATTCGATGATGATGTGTTGCTTTCATCGTATATCAGGATGCCTGATCCCTGGCTCTTTACCATGTTGCTGGAAATAAGGCTGTTTGTTACATTCCAGAGAACAAGTGACGACACAAATGGAACGTTATAATATGTTTCATCTGTGAAGACATCCGCGGGGAACCACGTGGAAACTGTGTTGTTTGAGAATATTATGTCTGAAGAATTATAGAATTCTATTGGCAGGAAATTTGACTGCGGCAACTGCAGGTATTGGGAAATCGCAAGATATTCCAGTGAGGTCTGTGTTGCTTTGAATACAGGCTGGGACTGCGATGAAAATCCGGAAAACATGACATATGAATCTGTATTGCGTACTGTTATTCCATCATATTCAGGGAAGAGATAGTCATTAGCGGCAGAAAATGCAGGGCTGAGAGATGAGGATGCATTCAATTTTGAAATTGCCTGATATGATGGCCCTGCTATTATATAAGGAGATAAAGAGGTTCCATGACCGCTATATGCAATCTGAGAAATCTGTGAATTATCGGTGATATAAATCGGGGTGTAGAGGCCCATCGAATAATTTCTGGACAGGGAAATAGATCCTATGTTCAAGTGAAAACCATTTTTTAGCGATTGATCTGCAATTGAAATGTTGCCATAATAACTCAGCATAAAGTTGAAGGAATATGTCCCTGGCATGAGTGAGATGCTGAAAACACCGCCTGCAGATATAGGCGCCACCTGAGAATCCGATGCTACAAAATTCTTTCCGTTACTCACCATGAGGAAGGAAGAATCTGGATAAACGGATCCGGATACCGAGGCGAATCCTGATGAGCCACTTATGTTCCACAGTCCTGTTATAAATGATGGCCCGGTATCCATGAATTCTTTCGCACCGATGAAATAGGCAGAAATACCGGAGGAGGTTTCTCCCGTTGCAGACCCTGAATCATATGCCGACGGGACTGGAGCAAGACTTCCAGAACTGGTTTTATACATCAGCGTAAGGGAAGAATTCATGTTTGTAAAATCTGCAGTTGAACCGCCTCCCGGACCACCAAAATCTAATTCTGCGTCAAGCGGGATCGCCCCATTATCAGAAAGTCTGTTACCACTGACCTCAAAGTGTGCAGCTTCAGTTGCTGCAGTACTTCCTCCATTTGTGGAATTAAATATCACCCTATCATAAGAGCCAGTTTTTACCAGCGTTGATCCTTCTGGTGTGATACCGTTGATGCTGTAATTCAAGAAAACAGCGTTGTCATTGTTCACATTTGCAGTATTCAGTATAAGAGACAATGAGAAATTCGAGTCCACATTGAAGGTCGGGCCGACTTTGTAGTAATATAACCCAGGTACTACGGTTCCAGTGTAGTTGCTGAATTCACCTCCTGTTATTACTGCGGTGGATGAGCTGAAGTTCCAGATGTTGTCAACCAGAGTGAGCTGGTGAGTCCTCGTTGAATAAAATGCGACATTCTGTATCCAGTACTGATAACCTGCCACACCAAATAATGTAACGCCAGTCAGGACAGAATTCATCTGGATAGAGAATGTGTACGGAGAATCGCTTCCCATATAGAATTCAGAGACATTGTTGATATTGACGGTTCCATCAAAACAGGTTGTATTATACGTAAAAGGTGTGATTGAACCCGATACATTTCTTAAACCATAGGATGCAAGACCCATAGGAGCAGGCGCTGATTGATATGAAGGGCCATATGATGCCGTAAAATTCGATGGTATATCAAAATTTGGCAGCAGCCTCGCTATTGTGGGAATGCTTTTGTTTGTTATCTTTGACGTTGTATAATTTAACATGGAATCCCAGGTTATTCCATGTGTTAATGAATCGCCCGAAACATTCAAAGATGGCGCTTTAAGGATCAGCGAACTGTTGTTCACGGGACCCTCAGAAACAACCGTGTTATTCTGGGGGATACTTTTACATTGAAATGACGCACCTGCTTGAGCGGGAGATTGAACCTGTGTTCCAAATGAAAAGGATGTGGTCAGCATGATTATTGATAGAAGCAATGCAAGAATTATTGTCTTTGACGCTTGCATGAATCAACATCAAATACTTGTTATTAAAATGTGGCTGCTTTTCTAAATCTTACATTGACATTGACATATAATCTCTTTACATTTCGCACGCAGATAATTCCCAGAAATTTTAACCCCATTGCAGATAGAGATTACATCAAAAGAGAGAAACCTTTAACCACAAGCTTTCCCCTGGAAGACAGTAATCTGACATTATCCTGTCTGCCCGCATCTATGGCCCTATATATTTCATGTGGTAAATAGATAGAAACTCCATCTCTTTCAAGATGGAACATTTCTGCATCTTTCTCAAGAATCTCAGTAACAACAAGTTTCGTGATCATCTGACATGAATCGTCATTACACGGGCCTTTCTTAAAATCTAAATTCAGGCATACATCTTTTCCTGATATTCTTTGCAAAGCAGAGTTCTCAATTAGGATGGATCCTTTGCCAATCTTAAACAGCATATTTTTTTCCATATCATTTAAGCTCCGCCAGGCAGATCATTCTTCATTATCTTAGTTTCCTTATTAAATAGGGTAATCCTGTTTACAGATCTTGTGATTTTCGATCTCAAGCGCAGCGAATTCAGCACAACAGAAGTCGAGCTGAGGCCCATAGCAAGAGCTGCAAGAATAGGCAGAATTGAGAATATTGAGAGACCAAATACTGGAACCAGGAGACCTGCTGCGATCGGAATCAGAACCGAATTATATCCAATAGCCCAACCTATATTCTGCCTGATCTTTGATATGGTGTTTTTGCCCAGAATGATAGAATAGGCCACCATGGTGAGATCGTCATTCAGCAGAATTATGTCACCGCTTTCTCTTGCTATATCGAGACCGGATCCCATTGCTATGCCTGTATCGGCGGTTTCCATAGCAGCACTGTCATTTATGCCATCACCAACAAACACAACGTATTCTCCGGATTCCTGGTATTTTGCTACGATTTGTGCCTTGTCTTCCGGCATCAGACCTGAATGTATATCAGTTATACCAAGCATAAGACCGATTTTTCTTGCTTCAGAATCCATATCTCCCGTTATCATAGCAGTTTTGATCCCCATTTCTTTCAGTATGGAAATGGCATCATTAGCAGTATCCCTAACCTTGTAAACGAGAGATATCTGACCCGCTATCTTACCGCCTATTTCAATTGAAACAATTGACGATGATGCCCCGGAGGATCTGCTGATCCTTACATCTAGATCTGCGACCTTTCCTGAAATACCCACTCCGGGGGTTTCCGCGATATCAGTCGCATCGGGGATTTCAAGGTTAAGTTTCTGGGAATATTTGAAAATGGCCTTCGCGATCGGATGGTTTGACATCTTCTCAACTGCGGCTACCTTGGATATCATTTCTTCCAGAACAAACCCGGGTTCAGTTTTTACTTCGACTATCTGAGGATCGGCAATGGTAAGGGTTCCCGTTTTGTCGAAAAGAACAATAGTTGTCTTTGATAAACGCTCAAGAGAACCGGGGTTCTTTAATAATATACCGTTCTGTGATGATGCACTTGAGGATATAAGAAGTGTAATTGGTGCAGCAAGGCCTATTGCACATGGGCATGCTATGACAACAACAGATACAAAGGCAAGAACAGCATACTGAAGCCCAAGAATATGTCCTGTCAGTGTCAGAAAAAAGTACCAGAATGCCCCTGCAGATATTGCAGCAGTTATAACAACTGGAATGAAAAGGGCCGAAAAAGTGTCTGCTACCCTCTGTATCTTGACCCTGCCCATGGTAGCATTCTGTATAAGCCTGTAAACATGATTGATTGTGCTGTCCTTTCCAATTTTTTCCACTATGACATAAAGGGAACCATTCAGGTTAAGAGTACCAGCAGTGACCGAATTTCCCGCTACTTTCAGAACTGGATTTTGTTCACCCGTTATGATCGATTGATCTACCTCACTAGAACCTTTTGATACATTTCCATCGGCCGGTATAACATCACCTGGTTTACAGAGCAGCATATCACCAGTATGGATCTCGTCAATTCTTCTTTCTGAAACGGCACCATCGGACGAAACATAGTGGACATATTCCGGGATAATTTCCTTCAACTTTGAAGCGGCTGAATTCGCCTTCTCCTTTGTGAGCGTTTCAATATAGGTTCCCGTGAGGATAAGAGTAATAATGAACACAGACGCGTCGAAATAAACACTGGATCCAGGTATCGCTTTTGGGAAAAGTGTTATGAACAGAGAGAAAACAAATGCCGTGCCCGTCCCAAGTGCGATAAGCAGATCCATATTTCCCATTCTGGACCTGATTGTATGGTATGCTCCCTCAAAGAAACCGGAGCCAGAATAGAATATTACTGGTATAGCAAGGATTAGTTCCACATAGTCTTTAAACGGCAGAGATGGAAAGAAGTATTGTATCAGCATGATCGGGATGGAAAGAGACCAGGCGATCGCAAGTTTTGTTTTCAGTGTTTTCACACCAAGTGACGGACTTGTGAATTTTTCCATGCAGCCCTTCGAACAGAAATAGTATTTTTCGCCATCCTTGGTGATGAAAAGGTCTGATGTCTCCGGTACAAACATACCGCAGACTGGATCGGTTGGCATAAATTCTGCCTTATCTTGAATGTTTCAATGGGTTTTTATCAAAAGTTTCCTTGCAGCCAGAGCTGCAAAAATAAAACGTTTTTCCCTGAAACTGGCTCTTGTATGGTGTGTCTTCTTTGACCTTCATTCCGCATATTTTATCGATTTGCATAACCAATAAATCACCGGTTAGCTAATAAGTCTTTATTATTCACAATGTATATATTATTGTATCTAATTTATACATTATGAACACAAACCAGGCTGAAACAGAACAGAGAATGCTGACAATTCTCAAAAATGACTCAAGGAAAAGCATCATAGATCTTGCGCATGAACTTAAGATTAGCAGAATCACTGCAAGGAAGGTACTGGATTCTCTTATCCAGAGCGGCAAGATAAGGAAGTTTACAATAAGCATAGATGAGGATGAGAGAGATCTTGTTATGATTCATACCAGCAATATGGACAAGATACCTCAATCGCTCGTGGTGGAGAGTTTCGATCTTGTGGATAATACGTTCATTGTTGTGATGTACTATGAAAACCTGCTTAAGGTCAAGGATATAGACATACTGGATCTGAAGGTGGCATTAAGCAGGACCGTCAATACAACTGCCAGAAGGATATCACATATACACTGTGATTATTGTGACGACGTGATCCAGGGGGCACCTTTAACGATCAGCTCTAAAGGAAGGATTTATTACGCATGTTGCCAGAACTGCAAGAAGGATCTGGAAAGAAGACTGGAAACTGAGAAGATAGAGGCATGATCTATTAACAGGTTTTATCCAGTGAATATATTATCACTGGGCATGATCCACTGACGAATGTCTCATGGAAAATGTATTGCTTTCAGAAAACTATTAAGATTATCCACCGTGTTTGAATGCAGGATATAATAGCATACCTCCATCCACTACCAGTGTGGTTCCTGTAACATAAGAGGACATATCACTCACAAGAAATGCAACCGCTTTGGCCACGTCTGAGGTCTCCCCCATCCTTGGCATTGCTATCTTGGCCAGAAGATCTTTGTATGTTTCCGAGTTGCCCCATACATCCTTGTTTATGGGGGTCTTTATAGCTCCGGGAGCAAGTGCTACAACCCTGATGCCAAAATCAGATACCTCCTGTGCAAGTGTTTTAGTGAACATCGACAGACCGGCTTTTGCACTGCAATAGGCCGTATATCCAGACCATGGCAGGAATTCATGAACAGATGTGATATTAACAATAACTCCACTACCCTTCTTCTTCATCCTATTGACTGCCTCTCTTGAACAGTAGTATGGCCCGAGAAGATTGATCGATATTACGCGCTCCCAATCTGCCGGGTTGTCTTCCCCGCATAATTCTCTTTTTCCATCGATTCCAGCATTGTTTACAAGAATGTCGACTGGTCCAAGTTGACTGTCAATGCTGTTGAAAATTGAGACCACTTCATTAAGTTTGGAAACGTCTCCTCCAAAAACCGCTGCCTTTCCACCATTTTTATTTATCTCATCAGCAAGGGCATCAGCAGGCTGTTTTTCGGAATGATAATGGATCGCAACCTTTGCTCCAGCCTTTGCCAGGTATTTCGCTATCTCCATCCCAAGCCCGGAACTTGACCCTGTGACCAGAGCGACCTTTCCCTTTAGATCAATTGCTATTCCAGATCCGTAATTTTCAATTTTACCATCGTTAGGCATGATTCACAATCACGATATCGGAAATATAATTAGCTGATGTGTCACTATTTTAAGATTGTCCTCCTCAATTTGATCAATCTTATTTCATCTATCACAGAGTTGTATGTCTTCAATGGACCGCAATACGCTGGCAAAATGAAACCTATGTAAAATTACATTTTCTTTAACTCCTTTATTTTTTCCCATGGTTCTATTGGGCCTTTATAGGATATAAATAAGCTGTTTGGCTGGCCACTTTCATTATTGAAGACCACTTCCAATTTGTTTTTAGATCTAAGTGTTATTTTCTTCTTTAGGAGTTGAAGCTCATAATCAAGCTGCCCCTGTGAAACAGCAATTTTTACACCTTTGTCCACAGAACTTATGACTATTTTAGATTCGTCGAACAAGAATCCACGACGATCAGCTTCTTCCTTTATGTATTGCAGATACATATTTCCTAATCAGTATCACCTACCAGATAGAAGCCTATTATGGTTGATATTTTCTGTGAGAAACCAAGAAGCGAGAATGATATTTGTGTGTATATCCATTTTCCCTTTGTAAGGTTCCAGATGTTTTCCGTATATCCGACTCTCATTGAGAAATGGAAGGTTCCTTTGCTAAAACTTGGTACATTAAGGAAGGTGATTTTGCAGGAGGATGTGTAGTTTGCTATGTAATAACTGTATGCGAACGGGTTAAGGTTCGGATCTGTGTGGCTGTAGTAGTTACTACTGGATACACTCATGTTGACTGGATTGGGGGGGCATCCCATTGCCACACTTAGTGGATTCTGGATACATATGTCCGGCGCATGCAGAAGGGAGTGGTTCACAGTCAGGACAGAAGCCGAAGTATGAAGACCAGGTTTGAGAGTCCCATTGATTACCAAGATGGTCACAAGGTTGAATTGGTTAGGAAAAGATACAACACAGTTGATAAGTGACATATTGAGAAATGAATTGTCGGTATTACTCTGATGAAATAGAGTAGAGACGGTAGTATTGTCCCAATTTAAAATTCTTTATTATAAGCGCATCCTGTGAGTTTGATGGAATTGTTAGTATCATATCCATTCTGGACAACAGTAACAGGTGGATTGGAGTAACCTATAACAAGCTCGTAGAATGATATGGGAGCGGCAACTATGATAACAGCAATGACGGCAAACATGATCATCTTATTGCTCTTCTTAATCATGTGTTAATAGTCACTGAACATATCAATATAAATTCTCCGATATTAGTAAGAGTGTTGCATAATTCCCCTGTATAATGAAATACAGGGGATTGATTGGTTTGTATGACACCAAAGCCAATCACAGCTACAGCTAATAGGAGTAAAAGAAGATATTGGATCGGTTCGAACAGAAGGTATGACAGGTACAACAGCTCCCTGGTGGACAGGATTGAGGACCTATTTGATCCGTCATTCCTCATAGACTGGAAAATGCTCCTTTCAGATAACAACAGGGGGAAGAGACGACATCCCTACAAGACGCCAAATGCATTCATAACATTCCTGGTAAAATTACGTGCGTTGTACAATGTTCCTTTCAGGTCACTGGAGGGAATCGCCAGAATATTTGCAAGGATCACCGGAATAACAACTGTCTGCTACACAAGCATATTCCGAAGAATAAGAAAGATCACACCTGCAATTCCCGATTCTCAGGGAAAGCCTGTGGACTGCGCCATTGATTCCACAGGCTTCAAGATCACCATCAGGGGTGATTATCTTGGTACAAAATGGAAAAAAGCAAGGAAGGTATGATCAAAGCTTCATGCTGTCATATCCATAAATGACGTTTCAGCGATGTCCTTTTCCATCACTGATGAACATGTGCATGATGCAAAGGTAGGAAAAGAAATACTGAAATCTGTAAAAGAAAGGATCAAAAGGATATTCGCAGACAAGGGTTATGATTCTAAGGCCATATACAACACATTCGGGGAGAATAAAATAATACCGCCAAGAAGGATGCATCCTCAAAGAGCATGGGATCACCTTCAAGAGCGAAGATAGTCAGGCATATCCGAAAGACATCAGAAAAGGAATGGAAGGAATCTGTTGATTATGGAAAGAGATGAAATGTTGAGATATACTTCTCAGGTCTGAAGAAAACCATGGGTGAGGTAATCAAGGCCAGAAAACTTGAATATGTCATACAGGAAATAGGGTTGAAAGCGCTGTATTACAATTATCTGAGAAGCGATGCAAGGGCATATGGTTAATTACTCAACACAGTTTATGTTGGTAAAACAGTTAAGAACCTAATAATTCTTTAAAATCTCGCAAAAAAATCAGGTTTATTATACCGAATCAGAATAGAGCCACGTGGTCGGACAAGATAATTATCCGTATCTCGTTGAAACCCATATAGAGGCTCTAAAATATATGGAATCTTATCGTAATATAGGAGAGCTAGACATGGGAAATGAAACTTGGTTGAGACCAGCAAAGGTATTGTTGTTAAGAAACTACATTATAGATGCGAAAAGCAACAACAGATACATCCCACCTAGAAATGAAAAGGTAAGGGGATACTTAGATTACATAACAACAGAATCTAATTCGGTTAACTTTCAATGGAGAAGAAGTCACATTCCCTTTTCTCGCGTTAATGACAGCAACGTAAACTCAATGGCGACAAAGATTACAGAATTAATCGGTAGTAGATTAAACCAGCATTCCACACTTATTTTGAAATACTGCATCAATGAGTTACTAACAAACGTAACCGAACATTCACGCTATAGGAATTCTTTCATTATTTTGCAAAATTACCCACAATTATCCGAATTAGAATTCGCCATAATGGACGATGGAATTTCCATTCCCAGAAACTTTGAGGAACATGGAATAGGCTTTACTACTGACAGCGACAGTTTGGATAAAGCACTAAATGGGGTCTCCACAAAACCTGAAGATGAAGGTAGAGGACATGGTCTTCCGTCGGTTTTTAGGGTACTGACAGAGGGACTGAAAGGTGAAGGGATAATTATATCACGAGATGGAATAATAAGTTGGTGCTTTTTACCTAAGAATAACAACGTTTCCAAAACACTATATTCATATCCCAAAAATCTTCGTGACTTAAGTACGTTAAAAGGTTGCTTTATAGCTTTTTCAGTAAGAAACGATCTATCTCCTAATTTATATGATTACCTTTAAAGTAGAAATGCATTTGAAAATCCGCTACAAAATTTATATAGGTGTTTATGTAATACGTATTTGTGGGAGTGAGAATGTGAGAGTGAGAGTTCTTGAAGTCATAGGGCCTGATTTAGCATCTAGAAATAGCTGCAATGAAATGTTTGATAATATTGAAATGAAAAAGGGTATGAAAGTGTTTATCGATTTCGCTGGAGTTTCCTCCATAAGCCGGTCATTTGCTCACCAATACCTCTTGAGGAAGAAACGCTCTGTAAAGGTTATAACTGAATTGAATATTCCAGAAGATATTAAGAATATGATGAATTTTGTCCAAAAAGAATCAACAAGAAAAGTTATTTCGCACCTCCCAGCAAGAAAGGAAATTCTTTTGACCATCCATTAGATGTATTTGAAGATGGACTAAATTCAGATAGTAAGAAGTCACATAATGGAATTACACCCAGACATTGTGGTTTGACCACTGGTCTGAAGGTGTTTATTATTATTTGCATTCAATTTAGAAGTCAGACATAGCATTCTTATGAAGTAGAAGTTAAATGCCAGTTTTTCAATGTTGCAACCGGATAACTGCCTTATCGCCTTTTGGGTTGATCTAAACAAACTCCCAACCTTTGTTAAGATTAGATTCTAATTCATTCTCAGGAATTGTCTTATGACTGTTACCATTGTTCAGGGTATTTTGAAGTTCTCGCTCAGCCGCTTCTGGTATTCAGCCTGGTCAACTGATTCAAATTCATCCCTCTGGTTCTTGGACGGTTTGATGCCAAAGGCAGCTGCTAGCAGGACAATCACACTTTCAGCTATCTTTTTCTGGCAGTATTTCCCCTGATCCCACTTACCTCAGTCTCGAAAAACTTTGAAGCTTTGACGTAAGCGGATCTCATTTCCTCGAGCATTTCCAGCAGAAGTCTCTCAAGCAATAGTAATGGTGAAAATAATCGAGAATGAATCATGCCATTATTTTTATTTGGTCTTTATTATATTCTAAATAGGTAACGGTGAATATATAAAGAGAAGCGGGAAATAGTTAAGATACATATACCATTTATATGATTGCATATTTAGTATTTTACGTATTATTGTAAAAAACTAAACCGTATATAGAATGGGTCTGCCCGGATTTGGACCGGGGTCGCCAACTCCCGAAGCTGGTAGGATACCAAACTACCCCACAGACCCATTTAAAGGCTATTTTTCGGTGTGATCTGACATCCTCTCCGCCCTGAAGGGCTGGAGGTTCCTGATTCATAGAGTGGCAACTCGTAGACCTCCTTTTGAGAGTTCCGCTGCTGTAGCACTTTCCACAGGCGTGGATTCGGACATGCCCTGCCCTACTTTTACTGATCCTATATTCCTTGTGTTTACTGCGGCATTCAGATCACGGTCAATGCTGAGACCGCATTCATCGCAGTGATACGTGCGATCTGAGAGTTTCAGATCATGCTTGATGTTCCCGCACCTTGAACACATCTTTGACGACGGATCGAACCTGCCTTTCTCGATAAGGTTCGCTTTTCTCCAATCCATTTTATATATGAGCATCTGCTTGAACTGATGCCAGCCCTGATCCGTTATGCTCTTTGAGAGGTGGTGATTTCTCTGCATGCCCTGGATGTTCAGATCCTCTATCACTACGGTACCATAATGCTTGGCTATCGCCGTCGATACCTTGTGGTTGAAATCTGTTCTCGCATCCCTGATCTGCCGATGGACTTTCTGCACTTTCACTATCTGCTTCTTCCTGTTTTCTGATCCTTTCTTCTTTCCCGATAACCTCCTCTGCTCTCTCTTCAATTTCTTTTCCGCTTTCCTCAACGCATTCA
>JAJZLW010000120.1 GCA_021850505.1 Thermoplasmata archaeon | reverse complement strand
GCAGAATGCTCTTTACAGACATTTGTTACCATTAATAAGGATTCGACCAGTTTAATATCCCTGGATCATATAGATTTGTATTATTTGCACCAAACTACAGGAATGACTTTTTCCAGTCTATAAGATCCTCATTATTTAGCGATCTGATTTCAAGACATTCGAGCATGTCAGTTACCAAATCATCTTTAAAGAAATTCTCGTACATTTTATCCATGCTGTGCTTGTACAGTGAATCCTGAACTGATCTCAACGCACTTGTCGCCATTGCCGAAGCGAGCTTTCTTGACTGCTGGGATTCATCTTTTATATCAGCAGAAAATGGTTTTTTCAGATCTTCCTTTCTGAGGTCGATCAGAAAGTCCTGTACTGCTTTCTCAAGTAGTTTGTTGTGCTCTTCCGCCAAAATTATTCTGACCTTGTAGGCTGGATTGAATTCTATTTTATCATCGGTCACCTTGAACCAGTTTATAGCGTCTTTCCTGAAGAAAACATCAGCCAACGCCTTTGCAAATTCCTTTGGCTTGGAGAAATCAATTTTATCTGTCAAGTCATATGTCACAAGGTCTCCGCGCTCTGAAACCTTTCGCAGATTCTCTATCGTTGCCTCAATATTATTCCCGTCTGCCATATTTGTTAATTATAATCTGGATTATTAACTATACATGCTATATCCAATTTCGTCACAAAACAAATGCGATATTTAGCTCCCAGCATTAAGAAGAACTCAGATAGGATGGGACATTTTTAATAAGGAAGCCACTGGAGGGTATCGATCCCCCGACCTGCTGATTACAAGTCAGCTGCTCTACCAACTGAGCTACAGTGGCATGGTTTCTTAATATTAAACCGGTAAGTATTTGTTAAGTTTAATCGTTTTGATCTTTTCAGGGCAATTCAACTTGATCCGTACGAGTTCTAGGCAAATATGAAGATGCGCTAATATAATCGGAAGAATTCAGATACTATAACCTGGAAACGGTAATAGACTAATTCTACTGCTTGCAGACAGAGGGCGCAATAATTGGCTATAAACGGTGATTTATTGGTGCATTAAGGGAACACATTGAGGAAAAACCCGAAACTCACACCTGAGCTGGATAAATAAATGTGGAGGACCCGCACTATTGGTTCATAGAAAAGATCTGTTCAAGATATGGTTTAAAAAAATACTTTCAACAATATATTGTGGGTCATCATGTTCTTCTCTTCCTGTTTGATCTAAACAAACTTAACCCAGCATAAGATAGAACGCCCACAGCGACCCCTGAAACCAAACCTATAGCAACCGACTCAAGGGATATTCCTGATGCGGGCTTAATAGCTGTTTTTGAAGAGTTTGTTATTAGAGCAAAACTGACATTGAACTGAACGCTGCTTCCATGTACCACAACGAAAGGCTGTTTTATTGTCACAGTGTATCCAGAAGGTCCGGAAGCAGCTACACTGTAATTCCCTGAAACTGCTATAATTGTAATGGAACTTGTTGAAGTATGATAAGAAGTGCCGTTGAAGAAGAGAGTCCATGCAGAGCCGTCTGTAAGTCCGGTTTCATTTACGTATACAGTATAAACCTGTGTAAACTGAATGTTCACGGTAATGTTTTTACCTGCGACTTTGACGTAACCTGAATTTTCGAAAAATACAGATGAGTTTATGAAATAATCATAGGTTCCGTTTTTCGCTGTAAAGTTTATAATGGAACCTGTGGAACTAATAACTGAAGCGTTGAATTGCACCGACCAATAAGAACTGGATGGTTTTCCAAGAGAGTTAAACGAAACCGTATATGATTCTACAATGAAATTGCTTTCGTTCTTAAAGAGCACTAATATGGTTGAGTTTTCATTTGTGACGGATATATGCGATGTTTGAAGAGATACTGAATATCCGGATGGCCCGGAAGCAGAAATAGAATAGTTTCCAGAAACTAATTCAAGCTTAAGGTCAGAAGATGTCGAATTAAATGCATAGGAATTATAATAAATAAACCAGGGTGTTCCTGATGGGAGCCCTTTTTCAACAAAAGTCACATTGTAGTAAGATGGGAATTCAATATTCAAAACTGTGCTGCCACTCACATTGATCGATCCTGTAATCGAAAATCCTACCTCAGAAGATATCGAATATGCATAACTTCCATTTGAAATATTGAATGTTATTAAATTGGAATTGGACGAGAAAGTTGATCCGCCTATTGAGATAACCCAGAATGAACCGGCGGGTTTACCTGATTCTGTGATGGATACATTTGATAGATAAGGTTTAAATTGCACGTAGATCGTGAGATTTTGCCCGGTCAGCTTTATGGATCCCGAAGGTGCCGAAGACACGTAACCATATATTGATGGGACCGAATAGTTGACAACGCTATCAAGGGCAGCAATTTGCGGAAAAGTTAAAATCTGAGAAGAAGAAACACCTGATGTGGATCCAAAATTTACCATCCAGGTCGTGCCAGCTGGCAATCCATCTTCCTTGAAAATAACGGAGTATGAAGACCAGGCTTTGGTCAGTGGCAAATAGTCATAATATGATCCTGAAACATCGTAAGGGACAGTCCCGATCCCGTTCAATCCTCCGTAGGTGTAGTTACTCCAGTAGTTGCCTCCAACGGGTAGTGAAAGATTCCAGATTATTGAAGTAGACGATACGATCGTTACATTGTTTGTGTTACCATTGATGAAATTGTTGTGATAGAATGTAATGTCTCTGGAATCCAATATATCAACTGCAAAATTTTTGCTGCCAGAGATTGTATTGGAGTGGATTTGCCCAATGAGAGCGCATTTAATAGAGACTGATGTGGAGGAATTAATAATCGAGTTTCCTTCGACAGTGAAATTATAACTGTTTTTTCCGACCTCCAAACTATTGGTGCCACCATAAATGTAATTATCACTGACAGTTGAGTTGCAGAAGTACTTCAGATGAATTCCATCTGAGCCGTTTAAAATTGAATTTTCAGTAACTTTATCATTTTGCGCAAAAATAAGTGAGATGCCATCCTGTGAACTACCAGATGGGAACAAAATATTGTTTTCCGATATTTGAACAAATGAAGATTCGCTAATATATATTGCCGACTCGGTATGCTGGAATTTTGATTGCATTCCGACATTATTCACAGTATTAAGGTTCACATCCCCTATTACAGCCCCATAAAGACAAATGCCATGATAACCCTCATTTTTGATCACGTTTCCTGTTATTTGAACAGATGTTAATTCGCATTTAAGAGAAATAACATTTATGCCGGAAGCATCGGGGACAGGCGAATTACAACCGGTTGTATTAATGAGGGTATTATTGCTAACGGAGATGGTGGTGCCTTTGACAAAACAGACATACACTGGAAGGCTTATGTTGACAAAGGTATTTTCAGCAATATTAAGGTCCTGAGTAGTTACCCCTTCCAAATAGAGACCGGCACCGAAGCATGAATCGTTTGCCGCAAAGAATTTATTACCTGTCACTGAAGCAAACTTGAAGGTTGTTGATAATGATGACTGCACTCTAACTCCGACTCCTGATATCAAAGAAAAAAGGTTTTTGGATATCAAAACGTTTTGTGTATTTGAGCCGGGACAAAAATCAAGTCCGCAAGGACCAGTAAAAATCGATGATGATACATGCATACCACTATTTGCGCCTTCAATCTCTATACCATGAAACAGATCGTTAAATGTACTATTGTTTATGAACGAGCATTCATCATTGTTAGAATAGATCAAATTTGAACAGTTGAATTCATCTTTAGAAAGATAAATTCCATTTGAGTTGGCGACAGACAAATGCCCGGGGGTGAATAAGGAGCCTGCAAATTTTGAGTTTGAAATTGTGAGAGACTGCGCTTTATTGATACAAATAACAGTTTGGTTAAAATCCATATTAGAAATGAGAACGTTGCTGGAATCGATCAGGTTCAAACTGATGCTGCATGGATTACTAACAAAGCTTGTTTTATAAATTGAAACATTATGATCACCGGTCACATTGTCGGGTTGGCCGTTTTCGATGATTGTGTTTTCCGAAACGTTAAGGTTTTCAGATGAACATAAATAGAGTGGGGGTTTCGTCGTGTTAATATAATTATCAGTAACATTCAAATAATTATCATTCAAAACATAAATTCCAAATAAATCCTGGCCTTTTAAATAATTACCTTTGACCACGGTATTTGTGGAGCAGAATACGTAAATACCAGTGTTACACCCAGTGCCAGTCGATGTTGAGATAATTGTGTTGTTAATTGCTTTAGAATTATTGCTTTCAATGTCGATTGCTCTGGTAGCATAAACGCTGCCAGAAATACAGATCCTGTTATTTATTACAGAGACATTTGTATTGAATTGATCCGTGTTGATGAAACCTGCTGCATCGTAATAAGAATCTGGAAAGGTAGAATTTTCTACCAAAAGGTTACTTGAATCCTTCGGGCATATGCCGATATAAACATTCGTTAAAGTTATCCAGTTTATAATGACATTATGTGATGATAATATATGCACTCCTAAAGCGCTGGTATTCGTATGGAATGCCTCAATTGTATCATTATTTACGCAAAGCACGTTTATATCATAAGTTCCAGAACAGGTGCCTCCGACAGTAAAGTTTTTTCCATTAAAAATGGAGTTGCTCTTATGTATCGTTAGGGTTTCATTTATTGATTCTTCTAAACAGTAGGTATTACCAGAAAGCCTGACGACCCCAGATGCGTTTATATTATTTTCTGCATAAAACGAGGTCCCGGCAAAGAGTGAGCCATTCGCGTTAATAGTAACAGAGCCCCCAAAGGAGCCTGATGAACTGAGAGGGGAATAATAGAAATTTGTGCTTGCAGGCAAGCTATTCGAATAAACAAGAGATGAATACGTTAACGTTGATAGCAGGAATAAAAAAATCACTAATATTGCACTGCCCTTCTTCATTGAAGTTAAATATACTAGATTCTAATTAATATTTGCTTTTACCTATTAATTAAGTGGACCGGCATATAGCTAGCGGCGTGGATCAGTCTCCCCCATGTCGACCTGTAGTTGAAATGTGATAGCCTGCGTTCATTTAGCCTTCAAATACAAGCCATCAGGAATTTATCAGAGGAAGTGCAATCATTAAAGTTGTTTTTGAATGATGGTTCAGCAATATATCCAGGTTCATCTATACCAGAACGCTGCGGCTATCGAAAATCGTGTGCCAAACTGGATGCAAACACAGAATTTTAATGTCAAAAAACAAATTACATCACCAGCCTTTGTCGCTTTGGGATGACCAGATAGTCCTTACAGTTTAATATCAGTTTTTAAATATGGATCCATTTTGAATGAAAGGACTCCAGAAGAGGCTTCTTCTAAGATACAGTTCGTAAAATCTGCGGTTATTCCCTCGATATTACTTGGCATTACACTTTCAATTTTTTCCGCACTTTTTTTCGCTTTAAGAGATTATTTGATAATATTGGCTGATGCGAAATACCTGATCTTTGCATCCTTTGGTTCAACCGCTTTTATCATGTACCTGATGCCAAAATCTCCATCAGCAAAGATATCAAAGTTTGCCAAAAGTTATGTTGCTGCTTCCCTTATAGGGTATGCGGGCTTGTATATTGCAGGATATCTGGGGATTTTTGCCGCGATTGCGATTGTCGAAACGTTTATAGCAATCACTATGGTCGCGCTCAAGGCTGAACACCCGCCAGCCGCTGCAATAGGCCTGGTATTTACCATAAACAGGGTTGGACCGGCCGGGATTCTGTTAATTATAATCGGCATTCTTACGATCAGCGGCCTGACCATAATTCTGAAAAAAACACTTCATGCTGCCGAACATGAGGAATCAGTAATACATTCAAGGAAAAAGTTCAAGCTTTAAATCTCTTTAAACATTTACAATGCAATGATGTCGCTAACAGTATCAACAAAACTAAACGGACAGGAAATTGCAGGTGTTTTCCAGAATGCCGTCGGTTCAATAGATTTTTCAAAAATCTATTCAAGTGGCCAGTCAGAATTGTTTATTGCCACAGGATCAAAGTTTTTTTTCAGATCCAACGACACGATCGGGTTTTTCCTTTCTGCATTTTATGATGGAAGAGAGACAAAGGTTGATTTTGGCAGGGTTGGTGGTGGTTCTGGTCTCCTCAATATAAGATGGGGTGCCGGTAACAAGGTGGAAGAGAATATAAAAGTGGGTATCCAGAAGCTTGCAGAAAATGCTGGAGCTCTATTAAACGACGGGAACTCGTAACCTAATGAGATCTGATCGTTAGGAGAAATTTACAGTTTCTCTATATTATATAGCCAATAATCAAACCTGTTAGAGGTGAAATCACCCAGGTCAGAACAACTATAAGATATGGTTTGAGAAACAGTGCTTTGTATCTGTATGAAAGGCCAGCTCCAAAAACACTTGACGTAAGTGCCTGAGTACTTGAAAGAGGAATGGAGAAAAGCGTTGCAGCTTCAACCATTATTGAAGAAACTGCGAGAGATGTCAGGGCATTGAAATATCTCATTGAATACATATCCTCGCCAACTCTTTTTAAAACTCCCTTGCTCAGGAAAAGTGAGCCCAGTATAATTCCTGAAAGCACTGCAATTTCTGTATATATGGAAAAACCTGCGAATGCAGCCATGAGCCCTATCGTATTACTGCCGATTGTATATGCGGTAAAGAAAGAGATGATCAGCAGCAGAAGCTTCAGGACGAGTGTCATGTTCCATGTTTTGTCAAGATGTACTTTGCCCAGGTACCTGTTGACAGCGAACGACCCAGCTATAGCGAGCATGGGTGATATCACCCATATTAGAACCAGGAAGTAAACGTATCCGAAATTTAGGTTCAGGCCAAGTCTCAGTGAGATGCCAATCGCCGTTCCAACAAGTGCCATGGAAAGCGATAGAGGTGATTTCAGTATCTGTGCAATTATGAAAATCGCTATTACAACAAGGAGCAGGAGAACAACATAATATTCTGGAGCTGGAAAAAGGCTGTGAGCAGCTCCTTCCATGGATTTGCCCTGCAAGGCAAAGCCCGTTATGAAGCCGATCATTCCTATCATGGTGCCACCAATTCGGCTGATAATTCTTGAACCGATAAGTGTCCCAACGGCTGCAGACAGGTTATTTCCTGATACAAACAGAGAAAGCAGGAAGATCAATACGACCTCTAAAAAAGTTAGAAGATGCATTCAGCGGTTCACTGAATTAGAAACAGTAATTACGTAATCAGATGCGTCCTCGCAGTCATCAAGGAGATCATCGATCCTGTGCACCATATTCAATATGTGCGTAAAGACCAGGTAGTGAAGGTTTTTCGCATCTGTATATACCCGGTCTATTATGTCATCCTTGATATCGTCAACGCTCTCCTCGAAGCGTTCAATTTTTCCCCTGTTCTGGTTAAGTTCTTCTAAACCATTGGCCTGCAGCATCTGCTTCAGGGTACCAAGGGCCTGACTGTTGATATCAAGCATCTTGATGAACCTGGGATAGACCTCTGTTACTACATAATCTGAATATTCTTCTGCGGATTTCAGGAAATGTGACATCCTGATTATTTCTCTAGAAATGTAAAGGGATCGATCGAGGATGTCATCGCATGTTTCAACAAGATTTAGCAGATGACCCAGTAGGGTCGAATTAACGGCACCCTGCGTAATCTCTGATTTAAGCGCAAGTGTGAGATCATCACCCTTCTTTTCGATTGATCTTACCTCAGATATCAGACCTGTCTGATCCATCTGCATTGAGGATAACTGTTTTTTGAGGATCTCAGTTGCTTTCTGCCCCAGCTCTGTGTATACAATAAGATCCTGGAGGGCCTGCCTCTCCCCTAATACCAGTAGCCTTCGCAGGAATCCCTTGTTGGGCATGCCGGCTCATTCATTTTGACTATTTATCATTTATTTATGTTACAATGGATACAATTCATGCAGACTCAAAAAGATTAATTCTGACATGTATGTTACTGTAATGTGGTCGATTTCCTCTTCCTTGTAACGGTCTACGTTGCAGTTTTTTCTGTTCTGAATCCAATTGGTGCTATACCAACGCTGATATCCCTGACGACCAATTATACTCCGGAAGAAAGAAGAAAGGTAATAGAGAGGAGTATAACTGTTGCTGGTGGCGTCATTATAGGATTCATGTTCATAGGAGTCTATATATTTGACGTGCTTGGAATAAGCATATCTGATTTCGAGTTAGCTGGAGGGGTACTTTTATTCAAGGTGGCTTTTGACATGCTCCAGGGCAAGACGTCGAATACGAAGCTGACTGCTGATGAGGAAAAGGAGTCACTGAGCAAGGATGAGATAGGGGTGGTTCCACTCGGGATGCCTCTTCTTGCTGGCCCTGGAACGATAACGACAACAATGATTTACTTCAACCTTAGAAGTACCGGGCTCGAAGACAAGATAATGGTTTTCATTGCTGTTGTACTGGTAATAATCTCTGCATTCATCGTCCTGAGATTCTCGACTCTTCTCTTCAAGAGGCTTGGCAGGACTGGTTCTATGATAATATCAAGAGTAATGGGTTTGCTCCTGGCTGCAATCGGCGTTGAATTTATGACCAACGGTATAATCAGCATTATTCATACTATATGAGGATGCGTTGTGTTATATATATTTCAATATTGATTTACAGTCTTTAGCAGATAACTGGCCCTCAGCGGTTCTTTTGTCCCCGTAAGAAGCATAAACTATATCTGAAACTGAAAACGCTGCAATTATCCTCATGAACCCTGATGAACCCATCGGGGAGAAACACAAAGGTCTGTCAGATTTAGCGAAGAATGTGATAAGAGATATCAGATCCTGGTAAAAATTGATCTCGCTGTCGTATTTAATCGCTATTTTAAATATATCTGGGTCAAGAAGTGCCAGTGAATTGCAGATCTTCTCGATTCCAGTGGCTCCTTCATTACCGTGGTAGGAAACCATTCTGATTGTGTTATTAGGTACTCGGATGGACCTAGCAATCTTGTTGTCTATGTCCACGCATGGAGCTCCAAACCTGAATGCCTCCTGGTAGTATTCGCGATAATTTTCACTGCCCCTGTAAGTAAAGACATAATCTATCGATTCTTCCTTTAGATATACAAGAAGATTGTCTACGTCTCTGATAGATCTTTCCTGAAATAGATCGTACCTAACCTCAATAAGGGATCTGCGAAGGTCCATGTCTTTTCTAAGAATATCGATCATACTTTCGGAATCATCAGCGTAGAGGGATGTTATTACAGATTTCCGGGAAGGTGATATTTTTGTACTGCCGATAGAAATTTCATTCCAGACCCTTTTCATGCGAGAGGATGATTAAAAGCAATATAATTTTATATTCAGCCCAATCTTTACGTAATTGAAATGTTCAAAATGACAATGGTATCTGCACCATCACGTGTCCTTGATAGAGACCTGGATAGGACGATTGCCTATTTTCTATCTGACATTGGATACATACCAAGATTGAGCCCCGATACAGATTATTCACAGATAGCCAAATCAGCCTACTTCAGGCTGTTCAAAGAATGCTTCCTGTTGAATCCAGAAAGATACTGGACGGGGGACGAATTAATGGCTTACCTTAAAACCAGCAGGACCACGCTTTACAGGCATCTCAACAAGCTTAAGGCAATGGACATACTGGAAGAGATACAGGAAGGCAAGACAAAAAAATACAGGATGCGGTCTGGCGACCTGCTTCGAGCATGGAGCTGGGTGGAGATAAACATGAAGATGGCGATGGAAAATTACAGGAAAACCGTTGAACATATATCTTCCCTTGTTGCAAAACACTGATGTCGTTTAAAAACGATCAGAGCAGGCGCCACATTGCATATGCGTCTGAGAGATCCGTATAATATTTTTTCATGGTTGAAATAATGACGAAGCCCAGTTTTCTGTAAAATACAATTGCAGCCGTATTCTGAGTCTGTACCTCAAGTCTTATGCTCATCATTCCGTGATCCCTGCAGAGTTTCATGAAATCATTCATTAGCGCTGTGCCTATGCCGATTCTCCTCATATCCGGGTCTACAGCTAACAGCAGCACTCGGGCTTCGGTTTGTGAATGCCTTGAGCCTGCAACGAAGCCTGCTATCTCATCCCTGAAAACATATACCATGAAACCATCTCTCCACTGCTCGCTTATATCAAATATCAGTTCATGGCTGTAATATTCCGTAAGCGTCGAGTTGGCAAGGGAAACGACCCTGTCAAGGTCATTATACTCAAATTTTCTGACATAAGCTATGTCACCCCTGCCTGTTTGCATAAACGACACAGAGTAAACATCGGTTATTACTTTTTCCCATAAAAATTACCAACCGATCTGTTAACGTCAAAAAATCATATCAGAATCAGCTTCCGTTGATGAGACGCTATACCTTTTCACGGAACGGGTAGAACCTGATATAGCAATATGATGTGTATGTAAAATGTGAATTGTATTTTGATGAAAGCTACTTTTTGATTATCTGCTGCAGATCCAGTATGAGTTTTTCTATTTCCTTCTCGTGTCCTTTTACCTGTTCAGGGGTGTCTGTAAAGAACCTAATATAATTCTCTATTTCCCGGACCATGTCAGATACTGTGTTTGCTCTGTCAAATGGAAAGAAGCCTCTTGAAAATGCACTCCTTGATTCAAGCTCCCCTCTGCCCTCATCTGTAATCTCGTATCTGTTGTCCTCCAGGCGTTTGCACAGACCCTCCTGCTCCATCTTTGAAAGAAGTGGATAAATCGTTCCAGGACTTGGTTTCCACCATGACATCGTCCTCGTTTCAAGTTCTTTTATCACATCAGATCCCTTCATTGGCTTTTCATTCAGTAGGTACAAAACAAATGTCCTGAGACCGCCGAAACCTCTCATATGGCCACCAAAGCCTCTTCTCATCATAATATCACTCGATTTTAGATATCGGTTTCCGATATATATCTTTTGCTGGCATTAGTTCTGCCCTCCCTTATACATTTTTATCTTTCGGATCTCTCTGTTATACGCGTCCGCAATTTCCACAAGACCGACCGTTCCGACCACCATGTTCTGGTTATCAACAACGATGACCTTACCCACTGTGCTCCTGCTCAAAATATCGAAAACCTGGTGCGCGTTTGCTGTTGTATCGACCTTGGGCGGATTTGGATTGACTGCCTGCCATGCTTTCGTAGCTGTAAGATCGCTGTTTAGATCTATGTCATCAATGGAAAGCAGGCCTATGAGTTTCCTGTCCTTTTCCACAACCACGCTCTTTGTCTTTGTCTCCCTTATCTTTGAAACTGCTTCCTGTAAGTTTGTCTCAGGCGAAACGCGCGGATAGTCGCGGTTGACAGCAGATAATATGTTTACCTCATCTAGAACTGGCTTCTCGTATTCTGCTGCATGTGCGGGCGACATCTCACGGTTTGCCACCTGTTTGCTGTAAATGGAATATTTTTCACCGCAAACAAAATAAGCGACAAGTGTTGTTAGCATGAGTGGGAAGAAAAGACTGTATCCACCGGTCATTTCTGTTCCCATTATAATAACTGAAATCGGTGCCTTTGAAACGCTCCCGAAAAATGATATCATCCCTACAATTGTAAGGTCAACCACATCAACTGAGGGAAAAAACTGGAAGAATATACCGAATATTGCAGCTCCCAGAAAACCTCCTATTACCATGCCAGGAGCAAATACGCCACCCGATCCGCCCGATCCGATGGTAAATGATGTGGCGACTATCTTTGCTATAACAAGAACAATCAGGATCCAGACAGGAAAAAGTGCCATCCTCTGATAGAATATTAACTGCAGCCATCCATAACCCAATCCCAGAACTTCTGGAAGGAAAATCGCAATTACGCCAACAATAGCACCGCCGATCGCTGGTCTCAGATATCTGGACACTTTCCGCATTTTAGTGAAAAGTTTCTGCATCCCGTAAAAGAATACAACGTAAAATCTTCCAACCAGGCCTGCAACCACCCCCAGTATAAGGTAAAGCAAAAGAGATTCCGGATCATGAAAGCCAGTGACTGTTGATGCGGGTATAACGAAAAGACCATGGTATGCAAAAGTGAAACCAAAGATGAGATACCCGACGAAAGACGCAATTATTGACGGGATCAATGCTTCGACCTCGAAGTCCTTTCTATACAGAACCTCTGTTGAAAGTATCGCCCCTCCGAGGGGTGCCAGAAATATACTCCCTATGCCCGCACCGATTCCTGCAGCCATTGCTATTCTTCTGTCATGATCGTCCATTCCGAATACGTCGGCTATGAATGATCCAAACCCTGCTGCAATCTGCGCTGTTGGGCCCTCTCTCCCTGCGCTTCCTCCTGAGCCGATTGTTATAGCCGATGCGACTGTTTTAACAATGGGGACACGCCGCCTTATTTTTCCATTATTATTGTGAAATGCTTCTATTGCTGCATCAGTTCCATGACCTTCTGCTTCCGGCGCAAACCTGTAAACTATGAACCCCGCAAAAAGTCCGCCTAAAACCGTAGCCACAGGAATCAACAACCGGCCATAGGTTGAAAATGAGATAACATAATCTATTGGGCCGGCAGATCTGGGAACGGTGAAACCCGTTATGTTAAAAAGTATAAGGTAATTGAAAACATTGATCAGTGTATAAAGAACAATTGATCCGAGCCCGGCTATTACGCCTATCAGGCTGCCAATGAATACCCACTTTCCAACATAGGCCGCATTGATCTTTTTTTTCAGGGAAGAAAATGCCTGATATAGGTTTGACATCAGCAATATCGTTCATGGAATACCACTTTCATTCTTTATTATTGCTAATCCTTTCATGAAAAGATTCGAAGAATCTCCTCGCATCTGCAGCGGGATCATCGGAAAGCAGCATGTCCGGTATCTCGTGCCTGAAATAGGCCGATCTTTTGTCCAGTATGATTGCAACGCCTATGTCAGACTCACTCCTGATCAACCTTCCGATTTCCTGCCTTATCTTCATAGATGTCGGGTACTTGACGGAATAATCCCATCCCTTTCCATTCAGTTTTTCGTAATAATCATAGAGTGCCTTGTTTTTTGCATCTGGCCTGGGATAAGGTATTCCAGCGATTATGACCATTTCAAGCTGGTTGCCTGGAAAATTCAGGCCCTCTGATATCCTGCCGCCGGAAACGGCCATCAGAACATTCGATCCTTTCCTGAATTTCTTCAATAATGCAAAGAGATCGCCCTGCGGCATGGATCTCTCCTCCTGAAGGGTTGCAAACGAGAATGGAATATCCGAGACTCTTTTCATTGCAGAATATGATGGGAAAAATATAATTGTGCCCCTGTTTGTGGATGAGATGATATTTTCAATGATGTCGTGCATTTTAATAACCTCTTCATCGTTGAAAGAATCAAATTTTGTAGTAACCCCGGTATAGTAGAGGATCTTTTTCCTGTTTGATGGAAAGACCTCCCTTACCCTCTTTGAGGGCATCCCTCTGAATCCCGTTATGTTCAGGTAAGCCTCCATGGGTGAGAGAGTACCCGACATGTGGAGTGTCTTTGACCTTTTCAGCACTGATAATAGAACAGATGGATCCAGGCAGAAGGCCGATATTGACCCTTCGTTTGACTTTGAAAGTATTGCAACATAACTTTCTTCTGTAATGTTCTCAAGCTTCATCATCGCAAGTGCTATATTCATCACACTGGACCTCGGAACCTTGCCTTCCTTTTCCCTCTTTTCTGCAATGGACTCTCCGAAAAGCTCCATGTATCCAACAAGGTTTGAGAATGTTTCAGACGAGATCCGGTTCTGGATCATTATTGTCTCAATTATGTCGTGGAAACTAATCCTGACCTCTTCACTTTCGCCAATTTTTTCGTCAATCATTGATATTATGGCCGATCTTATCATTTCAAGAACATCAGACGATTTGTATTTCTGGAAAAGCAGGAAATCGCCCTGATCCTTAGCCTCGTTTTCGGCGAAATTGATCTGCTTCACCGATATCTCAAAGGACGCCATGTCCCTTGCAAGATCCGGAAGGTTGTGCGCCTCATCCAGTATTATTACTAGATCTTCCCTGGTCAGGCCCCAGTGCTGGAGAAATCTTTCACCGATTACAGGATTCAGGAAACTTGCATAAGGTGCGATCACGACATCGGCTTCGGGGAGTGCCTTCTTCAGCGACTCATACGGGCAGATCACGTTGTCCCTGCCGTATTCCAGGAATTCCTCAGCGAATGGGAGTTCATTGAAAAGATATGCTTTGGTGGAGTCAGACCAGACATCATAGTTATAGAACCTGCAGGCATCGGGTTCTCCATCGATAACTTTCTTTTTACGCAGTCTGCAGAATCGTGAAAGTGATTCGGAACTGAACTCCTGATGACCCTCTATCTCCCTGTACAGAAGGCATAGATTGGATCTGCCCTGGAGTGGCATCGCGTTTATCTTCAAATTTGCCTTGAGTCTTCTAAGCTCCCTTATAACCTGCTCCTGCTGTGAATTTGTTCTCGTAAGATACAGAATTCTTTTATTATTTTCCGCAGCATATCTAACCGCGGCGCTGAGTCCCATAACAGTCTTTCCAGAACCAGTCGGCGACTCTATTGCAGCACCAATATCGGCTGTTAATGATGTGATGATGAATGATATGATATCATTCTGGTATTCTCTCAGCTTGAAATCCTGTTCAGTGT
Organism: Thermoplasmata archaeon; assembly: GCA_021850505.1. The sequence goes on along the minus strand of JAJZLW010000120.1, from coordinate 6,590 downwards.
CCAACGAAGGTCTATTTTTCATATCTAATTATATCTTTCCAAAATGCTGTTAAACATCGATTACAATGAAAATGCATGAATTCAGGATCGAAATGTGGTGAGTAATTCTGAAATATAATTTTTTGAAGAATTAATCTGTGGTTGTGGCGTTTATGCTTACCAATGCAATGGAATAAAGGGAGATAATAGGATTTAGTCTATCCGAGGTGAACCGATTATTGAAATCTCTAGAAATATTCTTGAACCAGACCTAACTTTGAATGTAAGGTTAAACCCGCTGCATGCTGTGCGCATGTTCTTTATGTTTCTTCGTTTCTCTAAATTTTATTAACTGAGTCATTCGACAGAACTTTTTAGGGAATGTGTGTATTTTTGTTTAATGTAAATGTTTATAATATGTAAATATACTGAGATTTTATGGCAAAAACGGTAACTGTGAACCTCGATGATGCGATAGAGAAAAGATTCAGGCAGAAAGCCATGTTAAAGTACGGTCATAGAAAAGGATCGTTAGCAATGGCATTGAATGACGCCCTTGAAAGCTGGATAAAGGATGAGAGTGTGGATTCCCTCAGTGAAAATCTTAATCTCCTTGACAAAGGAATAAAGATGAAAAAATGGAACTTCAAGCGGGAAGAACTTTATGAAAGATGAGTCTTTCTATGACAAACATTCTGATCTATGCTTATGACCTTAGCGAGTCGCGAAAAAGGAAGTTGTGCAAACAAATCGTAAAAGATGTTTTCTCTGGCAAGGAGGTGGGAGTTGTATCGGGCCAAATTTTGGTGGAATTATATAACTCACTAACACGGAAACTAGCTGTCCCTGCAGGTTCTGCTAGTAAAATCGTGGAATCTTTCATTTTGTCTAATAACTGGCTGAAAATTAATTATAATGAGAACACTATAAAAACAGCTCTAAGGAGTTCACTTGCCTTCAAGGCCCCTTTTCTAGACACTCTAATCGCTGAAACTATGAAAGAGCCTGGTCTAAACACGATCATCACAGAGAACGAAAAAGATTTCATTAGAATGCCTGGTATGAAGGTTGTGAATCCGATTGTCTTAAAGTCTTAATATTTAATGATCTTCGCTGTTAATTGCGTTCAGTAATTATAAGCATCAGAGAAGTGTGTTGCACAATTCAATAGACCTATGTCATCTCAATGAGGATGTTGTAGCATTGTAACTTTAAGGCAATCTACTGTGCAACGTAATAGGGCTTGGTTACTTTTATCACTTTTCCCATTATTCCCTTCAGGCAGATTATTACAGTTTATGGGAAGTGATCAATCCATGAGGTCCTCATTCCTACTCACAAGGGATCTGTCCTACCTGTCGTACCTTCTGTTTGAACCGATCCAATACTTTCTTGTGCTCCTATTCCCTGCAGCTGTGATTGGTCTTGGTGTAATGCAAGCCAATCACTTTCATGGTTGTAAAACGTTTTATACCGGTATATTGAAAAACCCAAGCAGGTTAAATATTAATTACAAATAATCATTGAAGATGCTGTTTCTCCTTGAGCAATACTTTAAAGATAGTCCAACAAGGAAGAAGATAGTTGAGGGTCTTTTCAGCAGAGGAATATCGGTCAGGAGCGGGAAGTTTTTTTGTGGGGGAATTGAGATTTCACCATCCCAGGTCGCTGTTGCATTGGGTGTCAACAGGCGAACTGTTTACGAAACGCTGAAACAGATCGAGTACAACGAGGCGGTATCGGAAATGATGGAAAACCTTGAACCTGAACTTGATCTCAGTCGCGTATCTCCTCTTCTTGGATCGCAGGTTATTACCGTTTACGTTTCCACCGGGTATTTTCAGAGAGTGCTTTCAGAATTCTTCAAGCAGTTCAGCAATTACATGTGTCATGCAGTTGAATTCGTATCCAGAAATCTTTCAAGATCAGAATCCTATATACGTTTGATTGTACAGAACGCCATTCCAAGAAAATATATAGAAGAGTTTTCAGAGACACGAGGGGTACAGAAGATAAGGGTCGTCGAGTCTGAGAAAGATTCGGAAGCGATTCTCTGCCAGAAATGCAATGTTTACATATGCCCCAATAAATTAAAGAGCCCGCTAGCGGATGACAGCATGTCCGTGCCAATCAGTGAAGAGGCTGGGTCGATTCGTTTTCTGAAATGATTTTTCGGTTTTTTGTCAGGCAGATCACTTTAAACCAGATATGATACCATCCTCGGATATGTCTATTTCCTCAGAGGCTGGGTGTTTCGGAAGCCCGGGCATCAGCATGACGTCGCCCATAACTGGAACGATAAAACCCGCCCCGCTGGATATATTGATCCTGGAAACCTTGCAGACAAAATCTGATGGTGCACCGAGCAGCGCAGGATCATCGCTGAGCGAATACTGTGTTTTAGCGATGCACACGTGAAGGTTGTTCAGACCGATCTTCTTGATCTGCCTCAGATCCTTTTTCGCCTGTTCTGAATATATGACGCCCTTTGCTCCGTATATCCTCTTTGCGATCTTGTTTATCTTTTCTTCCGGGGATTCTTCTGTGGAATATGTGTAGTTTGGCTTGATGGGTTCAGGCCTAATATTCTGGAGAACGGCATTTGCAAGATCAATTCCGCCTTTGCCACCTTCCTGATAGAACCTTGTCAAAGAATACTTTATCGTATTTGTTTTTAGCAGATTTCTGAGAATGTCAATTTCAGAGGGGTCGTCATTGTCGAACATGTTGATGGAAACGATAGGGTCAAAGCCATAACTCCTGATGATCTCGACATGTCTTCTGAGATTCTGAAAACCGTTCTCTATAACCTCAGACACGTTTTTGTCAACATCTGCTTTTCCATTGTATTTAATTGCCTTCAGCGTGGATACAATAACAACAGCCGATACCTCGAGTTCAGCCTCCCTGGTAACTATGTCAAAAAATTTCTGTGCACCAAGATCCGATCCGAAACCAGCCTCAGTTACGACATAATCAAGGTGGGATAGAGCAATCTTATCCGCAATAATGCTGGAGGTCCCATGTGCAATGTTACCAAAAGGACCAGTGTGAATGAATGCAGGCACACCTTCGGTCGTCATCACAAGGTTTGGCTTGAGTGCCTCAACGAGAATTGCGGCCATTGCGCCATTTGCCTTCAGGTCTGATGCGAAAACGGGCTTCCCTTCATAACTGAATGCAACTGTGATTTTTCCAAGCCTGTCTTTTAAATCCTTATATGACCTTGAAAGGCCGAGGATAGCCATTATTTCCGATGCCGGTACTATAACAAAATTGTCGCCGGTCATTGCACCGGTATCCCTTCCACCCGCGCCCACTATAATCTGCCTGAGCGATCGATCATTCATGTCAACCGTCCTGGGAAAAATTATCCTTTTTGGGTCTATACGCAACTCATTTCCATGGTAAATATGATTATTTATAAGGGCAGAAAGAAGATTGTGCGCGGCTGAAATAGCAGGAAAATCTCCAGTGAAGATGAGATTTATCCTGTCTGATGGCTCCACGCTCGATTTTCCACCGCCCGTGGCACCTCCTTTTATGCCAAAACATGGTCCAAGGGATGGCTCCCTTATGGCTATTCCGACCTTCTTGCCTAAAAGCTTCAAAGATTGGCCAAGCCCAATAACTGTGGTGGTCTTACCTTCGCCGGATGGCGTCGGATTGGTTGCCGTGACAAGTATAAGTTTACCCTTCTCTTTTCCAGGCCGATCAAGAGAGAAAAGTGAAATTTTTGCTATTTCATTACCATAGTTTTCAGTGTATTCGGAGAGGCCAATCTCACGTGCGACGTCATTAATTGTCTTTATAGAATTCTGCATAACGATCATATCTGATAACGATATTATAATATTGAAGCTTATAAATGTGGATTAACTGGAATACATGAGCACATCAACATTAAAGGATCAGGCATGCAACTGCCATTTTGAAAATGCAAGGATGAAAATTTTCTTTTTCATTATGGATTTTGGATAGATAATCTTTTTATAGAGAATTTTATACATATATCCGTGGAAGACTTCAGAAAATTCCTTCTAAAGGAATTGACTGTGCAGCTGCGTGATCATGGTTTTGTGTTTACAGAACCTGATATGGACGGCATTGCCAGTTTCGATCTGGCTGCCAAAAGAGATGATGATAAATTTATCGTCAAGATAGTTTACAACATAGATACAATCAGAGAAGAGAATGCCACTGAGATGAATTATATCTCAAAACTGATAGGCTGTATTGCGCTCGTAATCGGGAAGCGTGCCAGTAATGGGGATCTCGAAAATAACATTGTGTATTACAGGCACGAGATTCCAATAATGACGTATGATACATTTATAGATTACATAGATGGTTCCCGCCCGTATATCTACTCAGCACACGGAGGATACTATGTTTCCATAAAGGGGGATTCCCTCAGGAATCTGAGAGAGAAAAAACGTTATTCCATAGGTTATGTTTCCGGCGCAGTAGGTGTTTCAAGAAGAAGTATATCTCTTTATGAAACTGGAACTGCAGCCACACTCGATGTATACATGAAGCTTCAGCGCCTCTTCAGTGATGACATAAAGAAGACGATAGACCTTCTTTCGGGGATACGAGCAACACAGGCAAACCGTTTTCCAGAAACCCTTCAAAACGATTTCTTCGAATCCATTTTCAGTATGATGAGATCTCTCGGATTCGAGATGTTCCCATTCAGGAAAACGCCATTTGACGCAATGGCGAGCGATAATGCCGCAGACCAGATTATGCTTGGGCTCGCAGAGCAGCTTGGCGGTTATAGAAAAGCAAAGGCCATTGCAAATTTATCAAAACTGTTTGAGAGAGATTCCCTCGTGGTAAGCAGGGAGAAAACAGATAAATCCTCAATTCAGGGATGCCCTGTTGTTAATTATTCAGATATGGTCGAGGCAAACAGGAATGGTTCCCTCGACATGCTTCTCAGAAAGAAGACAGATTCGCGATGAAGAAAGAGTTCAAGATGGAAAATGGAACCTCCATACTGATGTTCGGGGGGGTTAAAGGTTTAATCCGGGACGGCGAGGATTTAAAGGAAACACTTCAGAGATTCCGGCCTGATGTTGTATGTGTGTCAATACCCGAAGAGTCCATAGACTCACTTGAAAAGTTCATGGAGGATCCATATGAACTAACGTTATCAGATTACGAGATCATTTATGGAACAATTCTTTCTGAGTTCGGAGAGGTCATGGTCCCTCCCCCAATCTACATGGAAGCCGTAAAGTATGCAAGGCATTTTTCAATAAAGCTGGAGGGGATCGATCTGGATGAGGATTCGTACTCACAGGTCTATATGGACAACATGAAATCCATGGACCTGATTGCGCATTCCGTGAGGAAAAGAAGGATCATGCACCATTCCTTTAAGTCAACAACGCCTGAAGATTTTGTTGAGGAATGGACAAGCATTGTTAACAGGGTAAAGGGCCTTTCAAGAATTGATAATGAACGCTTAAAATACATAGAGGAAAGGTCGATTGAGATAATTTCGTCAAACCCTGGAAAATCAATCGCTTTTGTCCTCGACTATGAATTTCACAAGGATTTTGTGAATTTTATTGAAAATAGTTTAAACCATTCAGGCCCTGAAGCCCTTGAATAGAATGTAGATCTCAGAACTGCTCTGCCTGGATGCTTTTGGCTTGATGATTCTGCTGGACTGGAAATGTATCTTCCATTTATCTATAAAAGACCTTGTCAGATCGCCCTGAAACTGCTTTACCAGCACTTTGCCCTCGTTTTTAAGGAATTTGGATGACAGCTTCATCACCCTTTCACAGATCAGGTAGGATGAGGAATGATCGACATCGATACTGCCTGATGTTTTGATCATGGCATCAGACAGGATAACGTCAAACCTATCCCTTTTATTTTCCAAAAGAAAACGCGAAATACCAGCCTCCACCTCGGGATTCATTATATCAGATCGAATAAAAGTAACATTGTTGACCGGGTTCATTCTTGCCGTGTCGATAGAAAGAACCGGCGATTGCGTGATAGAATTGATGACAGATGACCAGCCGCCGGGCGAAGAACCGATCTCAAGAACAACGTCTCCTCTGCGAAGGATCCGTTGCCTTTCCTGTATTTCTGTCAGTTTAAATGCAGCCCTGCTGCGTAGGTTTAGTTCCCTGGCTTTATAGTAATATTCGTCCTTTCTTTCCGTGGTTACTCCCCTATGTGTTTTCTGTAATCATCAGGTGACAGATAATCCACCGTTTTACCGGTTACTTTCATCTTAACCATCCAGTTGGCATAACTGTCTGTGTTCAGAATTTCTGGCTTATCCTGAACATTCTTGTTGATTTCAACAATTTCCCCTTCAACGGGCGAATAGACGTCTTCAGCAGATTTGACAGACTCAACAGTTAATAACACTTCACCTGCTTTCTTCTTATCTCCAATTTTTGGAAAATCCACGAATACTATGTCCGTCAGCTGGTGCTGTGCATAATCCGTTATTCCTATTTCTGCTATATTGCCAGTAAGCTTCACCCACTCGTGCGTTTTTGTATATTTCAGATCTTCCGGTACCTTAGACATGGAATAGGCAAGTGGATATTGTTATATAAAAATACATCCATGTGAGA
>JAJZLW010000155.1 GCA_021850505.1 Thermoplasmata archaeon | reverse complement strand
ATTGAACTATCCGGACATTCCGGCCAACAGAATCTCCTGCATGGCTTTGGATTACATGAGTCACTCCATGAACTCTTTTTGTGTGAGTGCCAATATCCGCCATTGCTGTATCGTCAGATTGCGTCCCAAACGCTGTTACCTGTTTGCAAATAAGCGGAGAAGGGAGATACTGCCCGGGTCCAAAGGATATGTTCATAATATCGGAGGTATTCAACATGTAATAGAAGGGCTGACCTGGGATTTTACATACCTGTATTCCCATAAAACATTAAGCAAGTTCCGATCAGTTTTTTAAAATTTAACCCTGATTTAATTGAGATTCTCTGAATTTCGTTTGAGGTAAGCTACAAGGTTAGCTGGGTCTTGCTTTATAAAACTGCAATAGATTCTGACCTGGCTAAAGATTTACTGATATGTTTAAATGTTGCCGGTTGTGCCATTATGCAAATAATCCCCATAAGTGAAAATTTTATACTATCGAACACTATAGACAACTGTGACTATTTCAACGATCCAGATAAAGGAAGAGACCAAGAAGATACTACAGTCAATGAAACTGCATCCTAGAGAAACATATGAGGAAGTAATAGAAAGGATGATTGAGGATCTTAGCGAACTAAACGAGGAGACCATAAGGGAGGTAGAAGAAGCTAGACGAGAAATCGAATCTGGCAAATTTGTCACGTACGAACAACTGAAGAAGGACCTAGGTCTTTAATGAATTATAGAATAGTATGGTCCATTCAGGCATCCAAGCAGATGGAACGCCTTGACAGGTCAGTTGCCAAGAGGATTCATGAAAAAATTGGACAATTGTATCAAAACCCAGAAAGGTATGTTGAGAAACTTGTTCGATATCCATACTACAGACTAAGGGTCGGGGATTATATGGTAATTCTTGACATTCAAAATGAAATTGTTAGAATATTGATTTTAAAAGTCGGACACAGGGGCAATGTCCTTGAAAGGTAATTTTTGATTCGTTAATATTACCTTAAAACTTTAATCAAATCCCTACCAGTCCACTAGTTTTTATTCTTCGAATTTTTATCACTGATATGTATTTAAAATATCTCTTTCAACTGATAGTTATCAATGATACATTAATAAAGTATCACTAAATACAGATACAATAATGATTGAAGATCTAAAGCCAGTTTATCAGTTTATACTTGAGGAACTCCGGATTTCACAGGATGCAAAAATAACCCGCTCTTACCCAATACCTCTTGAGGAAAGGGAATTACTGATAGATTTAGCAATTGAGTCCAGAGACACACTGACTTTTGTTGAAATCAAGCCTAGAATAAATGAAGACACCATATACAGAATATATGCCCTTTCACACTTGATAAACCAACAAGTGGTGGGTAAGAGAGAGATAAGATTGGTTTGTGCTGGAAAAACGTTGAAGTACAGCACTCAAGGACTTGCCACTAAGCTTGGTGTAGAGACTTTGCTTATTCCTCCAAAGTTATATCAGTACTTATCACCGAGGGCAACTGCATCTGAGGCGAATTCACCTTTCAATCACTTAAAAACAAACCCGTCAAGACTCACTTCCGAAAAGGCGTGGAAAATTGTCTGTACCTTATTGACTGACATGCCATCCAATATCCTTTCTGTTTCTAGAAAAACCGGTGTCTCATATGGATGGACAAACAACGTAATTCATAAACTAGAAGACTCTGGAATAATAACTGTAGATTACGGTTTAAGAATTAAAGACATGGACAGGCTTTTCAATGTGGTTTCATGGGAAAGAGCTCTTGAGGGTCTGCTCGTGGAGACTATAAACACTAATTTCAGTACAGCAACCCAGTGTATAAATGAAGTCGCGCTTAATCTTAATAGGCTTGGAATTGATTATGCTTTTACTGCCCATTCATCTGCCGTTTCATATGGTTCATCAATAATGAGGGAAGATACTTCATATATCTACCTCCTAAATCTATCCGGCAGAGATGCCATTAGATCCTTTTCCGATGGGAAAACTGGCGGATGTCGCTTGAAGGTGTATGTACCAGATAGAGATGTCATGAAATCTTCCACCATGTTTAAAGGCATTCGGATTGTTGACGTGTGCCAGAACATATTGGATCTAGCAGGATTAGGAATGGATGGACGGATTGCTGCAAGGGATCTGGTGAAAAAGCTTGGTAAATGAAGAAGGTGGAGAGACCACTCTAGCCAGAGGCTCGTTCGAAGAGCTCAGGTACATTTTCGACTGGAGCATTTCTAACGGAAATTACAGGCAAGGCGACATCATTCTCATAGGTGGATGGGCAGTCCACTCGTTTAATCCTTGGAAATATTCACTCGATATCGATTTGATTGCAACCGATCGTTTCAAAGACACATTAAAGAGGCACCTGTACTCGGACCGTCTTTACAGTAGAGAAAAGGATTCTGCGGGAAACACACTATTTTTAAAAAGTTCAGATTCTGGAGAGATTTATCTTGACTTTCTGCCAAAGAAAGATCAATTCCACGGTACTGGCAAATTACTAAATTTGATGGAAATAGAATACAAGACTGTTCCAAAGAATATTTCTTACTCATTTGAGCCTGAGTTCCAGGTCGTAGTACCAGAGATCTCAATGCTCCTCTTGTTAAAGTTAAAGGCGGCCTGGGATAGACATTATGACTTATCACTGTCAACTACTCAAGGCAAGGATCGCTTAAGCGATAAATTCACCAAGGATTGTGGTGATATCATTGCGTTACTTCAGAGTGATGCATTTCAGTTTGCCAGATTTGATTGGTTGTCTTCAATCATATCCGAATTTGATTTCTTGCGCAACTTCATGGAGAGTGGAATAATAGAGGAAGATTCAACTTTTGACCGTATTCCACCTAAGGAACGCAAAGCACTTATCAAAAAATTATTGTCTGTTATTTGATGAAACACTAAGTTGAATGGACAAAAGTATTCGCTTAAAACTTTAATCAAATTCCGACCAGCCCATTCCTATGAAACTTCCTTTTGTTTTATTCTGATGGCATACTATTCCATGCAGGGAAGTATGATATGTTTTTAGATCTCGACTCGGCCCCATCTTAATAAAGACTAAAAATGAAACCATCGGTTATCACCAAAACTTTGACCGATTCCGATGTCTGAAAGTTATATGGCTTTCATCCGTACCTAGATGAAGATCCCACGATATATCTCGGAATCATATCATGGTACCAAAATCGATTTTAATTATTAGCTTTTATTTCTCAGGGGGTCCACTCGATCTCTATGTGCATCTCCAATTTTTGATTTTCCTTAGCATAGACAAATTTGAATCTCAGAGGCTCCACGGGAGTGATTGTTACACGCTCTTCAGTCTTGAAAATACTTGATGTGTCGATCACTTCCTCCCTTAGAGCTGATCCAAGGTTTTCCATAATACTTGCTAGCTCATTCTTATTCACATCTAACCTGTGCCTCACAATTGACTCGTGCATCTCGCGGTAGTTTTCGAGCACTTCGGTCATTTTTGTCCA